>JBIOEK010000484.1:0-3323 GCA_044445925.1 Hyphomicrobiales bacterium | reverse complement strand
TGGCCCGGCGGGTCAATTAGGCATCTTCCAGCGAAGCGGCAATCGGTTCGCCATAGGAAATTACGGTAAAACAAATATTTGCGTGACGTCGTTGATATCAGCGAGGCTGAAACGGGCGTGAATCCGATCCTTGTTCGCAACTTCGATTTGGGGCTTTGTTTCGGCTGCGGCAATGTTAGATTATGGAGCGAATCAGTATTTGGCTCGTCTGACCTTGGTAGTCCGATGTGCAGTGATGTCCCGGAAGGTCACCCGCGGTTGAGTGCCTCGAGCAGCGCTCCGACCGCCGGTCGAGCAGCGCGGGGGAGTGATTTGGGCGAAGGCTCGCAGGATAGCGAAAGAGGCCGGCTCGACGATGGGGAAGGGCAGGCCGGTGTCATTGCCGTCGAGCCAATTCATGTCGAAGGCGTCGTCAAATGGTTTGACGCGGTCAAGGGCTACGGCTTCATCAAGCCCGACCAGAACCTCCCCGATGTGCTCTTGCATGTGACGTGTCTCAGGCGCGACGGCTTTCCCATCACGGTCGAGGGCTCGCGCGTCGTGCTCGAAGCGGTGCGCGGTCAACGCGGCTTGCAGGCGCTGCGGGTGCTGAAGGTCGAGCCGCCGAAGCTGCCTCATCCCTCGGAGCTGCCGCCCGCGCGGACCCATTCCCAGGTGACACCGTCGAGCGCTCTCGAGGGCGTGACGGTCAAGTGGTTCAACCGCGTGCGCGGGTTCGGTTTCGTCAGCAAAGGCGAGGGGGCTCCCGATATCTTCGTGCATATGGAGACGCTCAGGCGTTACGGGCTCGCCGAGTTGCGCCCCGGCCAGCAGGTGCTCGTGCGTTATGGGCCCGGGCCCAAAGGCCTCATGGCGACCGAGGTGCGGCTGCCCGACCATAGCGCCGCCATGTCCTCCCACTGATCCGTCCTTGGGCGCCGAATTCCTCGGCTGCCGAAGATTGGCCCGCAATGCGGAATATGATTGCGCGCCTTCGAATTGCCGGCGAGTGTGAGGAGCCTATATTGCGGCGTCATCATTATGCGTCTTCGAGCGGTTTCTCGGCCTTCCGGGTCATCCTGGCAAGCTTGGCTCTTGCTTGGTTCATGGGATCGGTCGCCTCGGCGCGGGCGGCGGAGCCGTTGCAGCGGCTCGAGATCGTTTCCGCCGGTGCGACGCATGTCTTCCAGGTGGAGCTCGCGCGCAAGCCCGAGGAGCGCGAGAGGGGGCTGATGTTTCGCCGCTACCTGCCGAAGGATCGGGGCATGCTCTTCGATTTCGGCAGTTCCGAGCCCGTCGCCATGTGGATGGAGAATACCTATCTGCCGCTCGACATGGTGTTCATCCGCAGTAATGGCACCATCGCACGCATCGAGACGCATACCGAGCCGCTCTCGCGGCGCGCGATCGCCGCAGGCGAGCCGGTGCTGGGCGTGCTCGAGCTCAACTCGGGCGTTTGCGACGAGCTCGGCATCAAGGCCGGCGACCGGGTGGTCCACCCGATGTTCAAGCCGCGCTGAGCGGGTTCGCTGCCGCCGGTGACAACCCGCCTTCGCGCCGAGCTCCAAGCGATCATCCGTGCCGATCCCGACCTGATGCGACTGTTGGAGCTGCTGCGACGGCTCGATCTGCCGGAAGGGCGGCTGGTCGCAGGCGCGATCTATCAGACCGTCTGGAACGTCCTTTGCGGGTCGCCGCGCGGCACCGGGATCCGCGACTATGACGTCATCTATTTCGACGATGCCGATCTGTCCTATGAGGCGGAAGACGCCGTGATCCGCCGCGTCGCCGCGGGCGGCGATTTCAAGGCACCGATCGAGACGCGCAACCAGGCGCGCGTGCATCTGTGGTACGAGCAACGCTTCGGCGCGCCCCATCCTCGCCTCGCATCGGCGGACGAAGCGCTTGGCTTCTACGCGAACACGGCTCATGCGGTCGGCGTGCGACTCGAGCCGGATGGCCGTCTCGACTTGATAGCGCCTTTCGGCCTCGGCGATATCTTCGAGATGATCATGCGTCGCAACCCTGCCTGCCCGGCAAGCACGGCTTATGGCGAGAAGGCCAGGCGTGCCAGAGCTATCTGGCCACGGTTGAGGGTGGTGGACTAGAGATCGAAGAGCAGGAAGCCGGCGCCGCCGACCGCGACAAACGCCAGCCCGAGCATCTGCGCGTAGCGGAGCGCCTGCAGGCTCTTGTGCCGGGCACTTTTCTGTTCCGCTCGCTCGGAACGCGTGAAGCGTTGATCATCCCCGAACTGATGCGGGTAGAGCCCGGCATGCAACCCGCCGCCGGAGCCGTCTCCGTCCTGGAGCTCGAGCTGCGTCGCGCCGCTCAAGATGAACAGCCCGAGTAGGCCGACCCCGATGAAGCCGAACAGCTGAAAGAGCCCGGCTGCGATCATGCAGGCAGAGAGCGATGCCGCGACATGGAACCATTCGCTCGCATCGCGGGGCATGTCGGGCTCCTGCCGCTCGCTCTGGGTCTCGCGAACCTTACATGTGTCCGACATCCTCAGGCACCGCGTAGAAGGTCGGGTGCCGGTAGATCTTCGTGGCGGTCGGCTCGAACAACATGTCCTTGTCGCCGGGATCGGAAGCCGTGATGGCGGTCGAAGCCACGACCCAGATCGAAAGCCCCTCGCCGCGGCGCGTATAGACATCGCGCGCATTTTGCAGCGCCATCTCGGCGTCGACCGCGTGCAGCGAGCCGACATGGCGATGGCTCATGCCTCCGCGCGAGCGGATGAAGACTTCGAAGAGCGGCCAGTTCTTGTCGGTCATGAGGTCACTCCGCTGCCGCTTTCGCGGCCTCGCTGCGTGCCAAGCGCTTTGCGGCATGGGCCAGCGCCGCCTCGCGCACCCAGGCGCCGTCCTTATGGGCCTCGCGGCGCGCCCGCAGGCGATCCTTGTTGCAAGGTCCGTTGCCGGCGACCACCTGGCGAAACTCCTCCCAATCGATCTCACCGAATTGCCAATGACCGGTCGCTTCGTCGAGCTCGAGGACGGGGTCGGGGAAGGTGAGGCCGAGGACATGGCCCTGCGGCACCGTCGCATCGACGAATTTCTGGCGCAGGTCATCATTCGAGAAGCGCTTGATCTTCCAGCGCATCGAGGTGTCGGAATGCTGGCTCTCCTTGTCGGAGGGGCCAAACATCATGAGCGAGGGCCACCACCAGCGATCGAGTGCATCCTGGGCCAGCGCCTTCTGCTCTGGCGTGCCACGGGAGAGCGTCAACATGATCTCGTAGCCTTGCCGCTGGTGGAAGCTCTCCTCCTTGCAGATGCGGATCATGGCGCGGGCATAGGGGCCGAAGCTGCAGCGGCAGAGCGGGATCTGGTTCATGA
>JBIOEK010000483.1:0-3335 GCA_044445925.1 Hyphomicrobiales bacterium | reverse complement strand
GGGCGGATGCGCGCCGCCATCGCCTGGCTGCGCAGGCCGCATTCGTCGAGAACATCGGAGAGCACGGCGCTGTAGAGACGCTCCCGGATCTCGGAGAGAAAGCCGCCTTCGCCTCTCATTTTCATGGATCACCTCATTCGCAAGGTCGAGCCGGTATCCTCCATGACCGTGGAGCCCTTGTCACGTGGCGCTTGCGCCGATTGCCACAAAATGCCACATCCCAAGTCAGAATCGCAATCGCTCCGGCCCGTCAATGCATCGTCCGCTCGCCGTCAGCCGCAAGGACCACATCGCGCAAGCTCTCGATGCGGAAGGGTCGGTCGGCGTTACCGAGCTTGCGGAGAAGCTCAGCGTCTCGCGCGAGACCATTCGCCGCGACCTCAAGGCGCTGGCGCGGGAGGGGCGGGCCAACCTCGTGCATGGCGGCGCGGCGCGGGTGATCACGGCCGAGCCTTCGCTCGCGACGCGCGTGGCGGCGAATGCCGCCGGCAAGGCGGCGATCGGCCGCAAGGCGGCTGACCTCGTCCGCGACGGAATGGTCGTGCTCATCGATTCGGGCTCCACGACCTTTTTCCTCGCCGAGGCGCTGACCGGCCTTCGCAAGCTCACCGTCCTCACCAACAGCCTGCCGATCGGGCTGCTGCTCTGCCGCTCCCCCGGCGTCAAGGTGATTATGCTCGGGGGCGAGATCGATGCCAATGACGAGGCGGCATTCGGGGTCGATACGCTCGAAGCGCTCGGGCATTTCCGCGTCGACGTTGCCTTCCTGGGAGTGGGCGGCATCTCGCCCGAGGGTGAATTCACGGATTACACGCGACTTGCCGCCGAGCAGCGGCACATGATGATGAAGGCCGGCCGCAAGGTCTATATTCTCGCCGACCACACCAAATTCGATCGCCGCACCCCCATCCGGATCGCCCCCGTCGCCCATATCGCAGGGCTGATCGTCGACGAGCCGCCGCCTGCCTCGATCATTCGTGCGGCCGCCGCGCAGCATTGGCCGATCATGCTGGCCAAGATCTAGCCCGGCCAGACCTAATCCAGCCAAGGTCAGAACCGGCTCGCACCATGCATCTCAGCCTGCCCGTCTTCCTCGCCGTCTTGACGGCAGCCGCGCTCCACGCCGGCTGGAACGCGCTCATCAAGTTCAGGCTCGATCCCTTCCTGGCGATGACGCTGATCTGCTTCTTCTGCGGCATCATCGCCTTGCCGGCCCTTCTGATCACGGGTCTGCCCAAAGCCGCTGCCTGGCCATGGATCATGGCGTCGGTCACCATTCATCTCGGCTATTATGTCTTCCTGGCGGAGGCCTATCGCCGCGCCGATATGGGCCAGATCTATCCCATCGCACGCGGCTCCGCGCCGCTGATGACGGCGCTCATTGCGCTCGTCGTGGTCGGCGATCCCGTCAGCCCGGGCAACATCGCGGGCATCGCCTTGCTAGGGCTCGGCGTCCTGCTCATCTCGCTGCGCGGACATCGCCACCTCGTGGCGCCGAGCCGGATCGCGGTGAGCTGTGCCCTGCTGACGGCCGTGACCATCGCCGCCTATACCATCGTCGACGGCGTCGGCGCGCGCGTCTCCGGCGACGCGAATGCCTATGCGGCCGCGCTGTTCGCGGTCGACGCCTATCCGATGCTGATCATCTGCCTATGGCGGAAAGGTGCCGAGGGAATCAAGCCTGCCTTCGGGTTCCTGGTGCCGGGCTTGGTGGGCGGCGCCATGTCGCTCGTCGCCTATTGGATCGCGATCTGGGCGATGACGGTTGCGCCCATCGCGCTCGTAGCAGCCATTCGCGAGACGAGCGTCTTGTTCGCCGGGATCATCGCCGTCGTTTTCCTCAAGGAACCGATGACACGCGTGCGTGCGGCCTCTGCCGGGCTGATCCTTCTCGGTCTCGCCTGCATGCGTCTGACATGAGGTGCAAGGTCGCCGAAAGGCTCGTTCCCCGCAACAGCATGAGTGGCATTATGTGGCATCTTGACTGATTTTGTTGAGACGTACAAGATCATTCGTCGCATCATCCGAGACTGCGTGACGAGGCAAACCCGGACTTAAACGGATATCCCATGCGCAAGCCCCCACCTCCGACGCCACCGCGCCGCGCGGTCTCCGAGACAGGCGATCCCTTCCTGCTCACTCCCGGACCTCTCACCACCTCCCGGAGCGTGAAGGCGGCAATGCTCCATGACTGGGGCTCGCGCGATGGTGCCTTCATCGCAATCAACAAGGCGGTGCTGCGGCGCCTCCCCGAGATCGTCCATGGCGGTCAGGACTATGTGACCGTGCCGATCCAGGGCTCCGGCACCTTCGCGGTCGAGGCCATGCTGACGAGCCTCGTCCCACGGAAGGGCAAGGCGCTGGTGCTCATCAATGGCGCCTATGGGCAGCGGGCCAAGCGCATCCTCGAGATCGCCAAGCGCAAGGTGGTCGTCCACGAGACGCCCGAGGACACGCCTCCCGATCTCGAGGCGGTCGAGGGCCTGCTGAGGCGCACGCCCTCGATATCGCATATTTTCGCCGTCCATTGCGAGACGACCTCGGGCATCCTCAACCCGATCCGGGAGATCGCCGCGCTGTCGGCCAAATACCGCAAGGGCCTCCTGATCGATGCCATGAGCGCCTTCGGCGCCGTGCCCCTCGACATGTCCGAGCTTCGCGCCGATGCGGTCGCCGCCTCCTCGAACAAGTGCATCGAAGGCGTCCCGGGACTTGGTTTCGTCATCTGCCGGCGCGAAGCGCTTGCCGCGGCCAAAGGCAACGCGACGACGCTCGTCCTCGACCTCCATGATCAGTGGGCCAATCTCGAGAGGACCGGACAGTATCGCTTCACGCCGCCGATCCATGTCATTGTCGCCTTCCATCAGGCGCTCAAGGAGTTCGACGCCGAGGGCGGCGTCGAGGGTCGCGGCGGCCGCTATCGCGACAATTGCCGCATCCTGGTTGCGGGCATGCGCGAGCTCGGCTTCAGCACCTTGCTCCCCGACGAGTTGCAGGCGCCGATCATCGTGACCTTCCATATGCCACGCCATCCCCGCTTCTCCTTCGAGCGCTTCTATGACGGGCTGAAGGATCGAGGCTACGTCATCTATCCGGGCAAGTTGACGGTTGCGGATTCCTTTCGCATCGGCTGCATCGGGCGCCTGGGCGAGACGCAGATGCGCGGGGCGCTCGCGGCCGTCCGCGAGGTGCTGGACGCAATGGGCATCGGCGATCTCGCCGCCAAGGCGGCGTGAGGGCGCGGCGATGAACATGCAGCGCAAGGCAAGCGTCGTTGCCAATGGCCGCGAATACCGTTTCCCGGCGATCCCCACGGTCGTCGTCTGCATCGATGG
>JBIOEK010000482.1:0-3340 GCA_044445925.1 Hyphomicrobiales bacterium | reverse complement strand
TCCCATTCCTTGAAGGAACGCAAGGCGGCCACGACCATTCCGGCCTCGACTGCCTTCTGCTCGAAGGCCAAGGCGCCCCAATGATCGAGCGCCCGCTGCACATCGCCGCGCTCATAGCGGCAGCCGAGCAAGGCGAGAATGCCGTCGCGGTGATGGGGAAAATTGGTGTGCAGGCGGATGAAGCCCCCATCCTCGCAGCGATAGATGCCGGCGATCTTGTCCCACGCCTCCGGAGCCGCGCGGCCGTCGACAAGCAGATAGCGCTCGCTGCGGAATTCGGCCGCCGCATGGCGCATGTCGACAGCGACCGATTGGCGCCGCCCCGAGCGCAGGCGCCACAGATCGGCGGCCGCCAGCGCAGCGGCCGCGATGGCGGTCTGCGCCGCGAGCCCGACCTTGAACGAGGACGGCAGGACGGGATCGCGACCCGTCAAGACGACGTCGCCGAGGAGGTCGACTGGGGCGTCCACATCGCGCCAGATTTGGGTGAGTGCGGAATTTCCGGTCATTCAGGCCTCATGTCGAGCGCGTTCCTTCTCCCGCAGGCGACGCTTTTGCGGATTTTGGTGTCATCCCCGGCGACCCCCGGCTTCGAGATTTGCCGACGACGGCGGCTGGCTTGGAAACCGGGGGAGGCAAGGGGATCCATATTTCTTCACCGGAGCTCAAGGATTCCCTTCCCCTCGCTCCGGACTGCCGTCCGGAGCTCGGCTGGGAATGACAACGTAATGACAGCTGGCGCAATCTCTGGACATTGGCCACATGCGATGTCTTCCTCCGCGGGCGAAGACGTTGCGAAGGAGCCGAGCCTTGCCACCCGAAGCCTTGCCACCCGAAAGCCAAGCCGCGACAAAGCCAGCCGATGTCCTCGTGGTCGGCGGCGGCATCGTCGGGGTCTCCTGCGCGCTCGGCGCCCTCGAGCGCGGATTATCGGTGGTGCTCTGCGATCCGGGCGAGGCACGCCGCCGCGCAAGTTACGGCAATGCCGGCTGCATCAGCCGCAGCTCGCTCATCCCCATGTCGGGACCCGGCCTGTGGCGAAACCTCCCGAATTATCTCTTCAATCGCGATCCGGGCCTGCGTCTCGACTATGCGAAGCTCCCACGCATCGCGCCCTGGGTGCTCGGCTTCATGCGGGCAGCGAACGGGCGCGCCCTGCGCCGTGCCGCTATTGCGCTCGACCGCCTGGCAAGCCGGGCTTTCGACGCGCATATGCATCTTGCGGCGCGCACCGATGCCGCTTCGCTCATCAAGCGCGAGGGCATGCTGCGCCTCTACCGTAGCGAGAGCGCCTTCGCTGACGCCGCCCATGAGCGCGAGATCTTGACCGAGCACGGCGTCAAGTTCGAGGTGATCGAGGGCAAGGCGCTGCGTGAGCTCGAGCCGGCGCTGAAGCGTCCTTTCACCAAGGGCGTGCTTTATCCCGAGACCGGCTCGGTCTCCGATCCGGGCGCGCTTCTCGAAGCCTATCGCAAGCTCTTCGTGGACGGGGGCGGACGCATCGTAGAGGCGAGCGTCGAGACGCTGCGCCCGGAAGGCGAGGGCTGGCGGGCGGGCTTCGCCGGCGGTGGGATCGGCGCGCGACAGGCGGTGCTCGCGGCAGGCGGCTGGGCGCACGCCTTCACGCGGGCGCTGGGCTACCGCTTTCCGCTCGCCGTCGAGCGCGGCTATCATCTGCATCTCGTGCCGGGGGAGGGGCCGCCCTTGCGGCGTCCGATCCATGACTCGGGCGGCTACCATATGCTCGCCCCGATGCGCCAAGGGGTGCGCGTCACCTCTGGCGTCGAGCTCGCCCCTCTGAGCGCCCCGCCGGATCCGACCCAGATCGACGCCGCGGTGCGCGAGGCGCGCGTTACGCTGGCGCTCGGTGCGCAGGTCGAGAACGAGCCCTGGCTCGGCTCGAGGCCCTCGACGCCCGACGGGCTTCCGGTGATCGGCGAGGCGCCGCGTCATCGCGGGCTGTTCCTTGCCTTCGGCCATGGCCATATCGGCCTGTCGAACGGACCGATCACGGGCCAAGTGATCGGCGATTTGCTGCTCGGCCGCAAACCCGAATTCGACATCACGCCGTTCTCGGCGGAGAGGTTCTGATCGCCACCCTGCGTCTTCGTGGGGCAACGGCTGCTCGTTATTCAGGCAGTCGACCGGCTTGAACGAATCGGGGCTCCGTGAGATCGTCCCGTTGGGCAGAGGCGGACCATCGAGGTGTGGTATTTCGAGGATGATCGGGCGATGATAATCGGCGTGTTGAATCAGAAGGGGGGCGTCGGCAAGACGACGGTCGCCATCAATATCGCCGCGACGCTTGCAGCTTCCGGGTCTCGTGTCCTTCTGGTCGACGCCGATCCTCAAGGAAGCGCGCTCGCCTGGTCGAGCACGCGCGAGCGCGAGCCGTTATTTGCCGTGGTGGGCATGGCAAAGCCGAGCCTGCATCGTGAGCTTCCCGGTATCGCCAAGGATTACGAATTCGTGCTGATCGATGGAGCGCCGCGCGTGAATGATCTCGGGCGAGCCGCGATCCTGGCCAGCGATCTCGTGCTGATCCCCGTGCAGCCCTCGCCCTATGATATTTGGGCCGCCGCCGACATCGTGCAGCTGGTCCGCGAGGCGAGGCAATTCAAGCCGGAGCTCAAGGCTGCTTTCGTCGTCAACCGCATGATCGCGAGAACTGCGATCGGTCGCGACGCGGCGGCGGCGCTCGCACAGTTCGAGGACGTTCCCGTGCTGGCCGCGAGGCTCGTCCAACGCGTCGTCTATGCCGAGAGCGCCGCGAGGGGGCTCGCCGTCATCGAAGCGGCACCTACGAGCGAAGCCGCGCTGGAATTGAAGAATCTGGTGAAGCAGGTGCTCGCTGCGCGATCCGTCGGCGATAAGGACGAGTCCTGGACGAAAGGAAAGGGGAAGGCCGCGTGAGCAAGAAAGTCGTGCCGTTCAGAATGCCCGCGAGAGCGGCGCTTCGTCCCGTTGAAGCGCAGCCGTTGGATCACGCTTCAACGGTCGCCCCAAGATTTTCGACCTCGCCAAGAGTCTCGACCTCTCCAGGAGCCTCGAACTCGCCGCGCGCAAAGCCCAAGACAAGGCGCGCGACGACCTCGAAGGCGGATCAGTGGGTGGAGGACCGCCAAGCCGCCACTCCCGCAACCGCTCCGGTGGGGCGCGCGGCGCCGCCCGATGCGACCATCGCCATGAGGAGCTGGACGATCGACCTCGCGGCCGAGCGCGACGTCACGGAGGTCGTGGCGCTGGCTTTGTTCATTCCACCGATGCTCGGCTGGTTGTGGCTGTTCAACCTCGCGGGCCGGTATTGGAGCACGGGCCGCTGAGGCTGCGCGCATTCGGT
>JBIOEK010000481.1:0-3353 GCA_044445925.1 Hyphomicrobiales bacterium | reverse complement strand
GCTACCGCGCCGGTGGGCTCAAACCCGACGGCACCCCTCAGACGACCTCGCATATTCTGCAGGCGGGCTTGAAAGTCTCGGGCTCCGGGATCTCGCAGACCTCGCAGATCTTCGTGATGACGGGCGAGGTCGGCAACGACACTGTCTTTGGCTGGACGCAGGCCGGCGGCTTCGCGGCGACCGGACGGCTGTCGTCCACTGGCGTCTCAGTGCGCGCGGAGGGCGGGGTGTCGTCCTTGCCGAGCTCGATCCAGGTCGATTCCAATGGACTGCCGACGGGCTCCTTCGGGACCAACCAGAACCGCTTCGACACCCTTCCGAACAGCCATTACACGTCGCAAACGGCATTCACCAATGCGACCTCGCCGCCGGCGAACTACACCTACAGCCAGACATCGTCACGCGCGGCGACCCCTGCCGGCCTCGGCTCGGATCACCCCGATGCGTATATGAGCGCCTCTGTCGGCGGCATCATGCAGACCGTGACCTTCAACCCGGCCAATGCGGCGAGCGGCACGGCGAGCACGCCCTTCGCCATCAACGGCGTGGGCTACGTCTTCCTTTTGGGCTCTAGCTCGCGCATGGGGGCTTCCATCGGCGTCGCAAATGTCGGCGCAGGAGCAGGCCAGATGCAGGGCGCGCTCTTCAACTTCGGCGCGGCGAACCCGAACGATCCCGGCAATAGCGCAGGCTTGAACGGGGCCCGAGCGGCTTATATCGACCGAACGAATTTCGCGGCACGGTCGGAAGCTCTCTACAATAACGGCGTTGACCAGGAAACCTCGGTCATAAGCGATGCGACGGGGACCTATGGGAACGGTTCCGGCTTCAACGCCAGCCAATCCGTGTCCCGCACCGGGCTGCTGATGGTGACGGCGAACACGGTCGGAGCCAATACCTCATCCTTCCTGACATCGCTCTCGACCACGACCGTCCAGCCCTGCCAATGCGAATACACGCAGTGGGGGTTCTGGTCGGCCGATACGCTCAGGACCGACACCACTCATAATATCGCCTATTCGGACAGGGGAAACCTGATGCTCTGGCAGGCGGGGATTTTGGCCAAGGCGACCGATATCCCAACGACCGGATCGGCCACCTATACGGGCCACGCCGTCGCCGATATCAGCAGCAGCGGAAGCCAGTATATCGCGGCCGGAACCTTCACGAACACGGTCAATTTCGCCTCGAAGAACGGCATCGTTCAAATCGCCGGCCTCGACGGCTCGACCTATGGCGGCTCGGTCTCCTTCTCGGGGACCGCCCCGTATTTCGCCGGTAGCCTCAATACAGGGCCAAGCAGCCGCAACATGAGCATGTTCGGTCAATTCTACCAGGGCGGCCCGAGCAATTCGACGCCGCTCTACGGAGAGATGGGCGGCAGCTTCACCATTGTCGGCTCCGGCCCCTCGGCCGGCTATCTCGGCGGCGGCATCTTCGTCGGACGCAAATAGCCTTGGGCGCATGACGGGCGCCGGAAGTGGTAGCGGCGCGTCATCTCGGCTGAGATATGGCCGAGTCGCTTCCGGATGGAGCGACATCATCTACGCCGCAAGCGGCAAGCGCGGCGCGCATGTGCTGCGGAATAGGTGCCTCGACGCGGATCGGGTCGCGCCTGGGATAGAGCGGTATCTCGATCACATGCGCCTGAAGATGCAAAGCGGGCTCGGCCGAGCGCGGCGCGTCGCCATAGACCGCGTCGCCGAGGATCGGCCAGCCCATTGCGGCGCAGTGGACGCGCAATTGGTGCGTGCGCCCGGTGATCGGCTCGAGCGCAAGCGCCGTCAGCGCCTGGCGCTCTCCGCTCGCCGCCGCCCGCCCGATGACGCGCCAATGCGTCACGGCGCTCTGGCCTCGCGCATCGACCTTCATCCACCAGCCTCGTGAAGGGTCACGCCGCCCGAGAGCGAGATCAATCACGCCCTCCATGGCATCGGGACCGCCGGCCACGACCGCCCAATAGGTCTTCTTGATGGCGCCGGATTTGAACATCTCGCCGAGCCGCCCCAGCGCCGCGCGATTGCGGCCGAGCACCAGGCATCCGCTGGTGTCGCGATCGAGCCGGTGGGCGAGCTCCGGGCGCCGCGGCAGCCCGTAGCGCAGCGCCTCGAACATCGAGGTCAGGGGCGCCGAGGACTGACCATTGCGTTCCGCCGCGTTCCCGGGGCCCGCATGCACCGGGACGCCCGCCGGCTTGTCGAGAATGATCACCAGCGCGTCGCGATAGAGAACGCGGGGAACGAGGTCTTCCGATGTCATGCGCGACGAGGTATCGAAAACCGATGAGCAAAGATACTCCGCCGAACCGCCCTCTGTGGCGCCGCCTCCTCGGCCAGGTGCCGGAAGGGGCGGGCGCGCCGCAAGCCTCGGAGGCGACAAGCGAGGGGCAAAAAGGAGCGCAGCATGCCTCCTCGCCCACCGATCCCGCAGCGAAGGGGGACGCGCCGGGCTCATTGCCCGCCCCTAACTCCTGGTGGCAGCGCCTGAAGCACGGATTGTCGCGCTCATCCTCCGGCCTCTCGACCAGCGTCGCCGAGCTATTCACCAAGCGCAAGCTCGATACCCGGACGCTCGAGGACTTCGAGGATGCCTTGCTGCGAGCCGATCTCGGCCTCGACACCGCCTCGCGCATCGTGAAGGCGATCTCTTCCGGCCGCTATGGCCGCGACCTCGATGCAGATTCCGTCAAGAGAATCCTGGTCGACGAACTCGAGGCGCAACTCGCTCCGGTGGCAAAGCCCCTGGCCTTCGACGCATCGCGCAAGCCCTTCGTGGTCTTGATGGTCGGGGTCAACGGTTCGGGCAAGACCACGACCATCGGCAAGCTCGGCGCCAAGCTCGCGGCGCAGGGCAAGACCGTGATGCTCGCCGCCGGCGACACCTTTCGGGCAGCCGCGATCGCGCAGCTGAAGATATGGGGCGAGCGCATCGGCGCGCCTGTGATCGCGCGCGAGCAGGGCGCGGATGCCGCGGGCCTCGTCTTCGAGGCACTGACGACGGCGCGCCAGGAAGGCCGCGACGTGCTCCTCCTGGACACGGCCGGGCGTCTCCAAAATCGCGCCGAGCTGATGGGCGAGCTGTAAAAGATCATGCGCGTGATCAAGACGATCGACGCCACCGCGCCGCATGCCGTGCTGCTCGTTCTCGACGCGACCGTGGGCCAGAACGCGCTGTCGCAGGTCGAGATCTTCACCAAGATAGCCGGGGTCACGGGCCTCGTCATGACCAAGCTCGACGGCACGGCGAGGGGCGGCATCCTGGTCGCGATCGCGGCGAGGTTCGGCCTCCCCATCCATCTGATCGGCGTCGGCGAAGGCATTGACGATCTCGAAGCCTTCTCGGCGCGCGACTTC
>JBIOEK010000480.1:0-3384 GCA_044445925.1 Hyphomicrobiales bacterium | reverse complement strand
GACGCTCCGCCCCTGCGGATCACCGGCAAGGACGTGCCCATGCCGTATGCCGCCAATCTCGAAAAGCTCGCCTTGCCGAACGTGGGCGAGGTCGTCGCTGCGGCGAAGGCCGTGCTTTACCGCAGCTAACGGGATAGCGAGCAAAATTCCATGCCCACCAACATCCTCATGCCCGCCCTGTCGCCCACGATGGAGAAGGGCAACCTCGCCAAATGGCTGAAGAAGGAGGGCGACACCATCAAATCCGGCGACGTGATCGCAGAGATCGAGACCGACAAGGCGACCATGGAGGTCGAGGCGGTCGATGAGGGGGTGCTCGCCAAGATCCTGGTGCCCGAAGGCACGGCGGATGTGCCGGTGAACCAGTTGATCGGCCTGATCGCCTCGGAAGGCGAGGACGTCAAGGCCGTCGCCGGCGGGGCAGGGGCATCGAAACCCGCAGCTCCAACGAAGGCCGCAGCTCCAGGCAAGATTCCAGCTGAGGCTTCCGATACCGCCGCGGCTGCCACCGCGCCGAAAGCCGCGGTCTCGCCTGCCCCAGCGCCCCTTACCAATGGCCATGCCGAGGGAGCGCGCATCTTTGCCTCGCCGTTGGCGCGCCGCATCGCCAAGGGGGCCGGCATCGATATCGCTTCGATCAAGGGTTCGGGACCGCATGGCCGCGTCATCGAGCACGACGTGAAGGCGGCGATCGCGGGCGGGACCGCGAAGGCGGCCGCTCCGAGACCCGTCGGCGCCCAAGCTCAAGCGCCTGCGTTCGGGCCGGGCGCGCCGATGGGCATGCCCGAGGAGATGGTCAGGAAGCTGTTCGAGCCCGGTTCCTTCACCGAGGTGCCTCATGACGGCATGCGCAAGGCCATCGCGCGCCGGCTCACCGAGGCGAAATCGACGATCCCGCATTTCTACCTGTCGCTCGATTGCCGCATCGACGCGCTGCTGGCGCTGCGCGAGGAGATCAATGCCTCGGCCGTAAAGGACAAGGACGGCAAGCCGGCCTTTAAGGTTTCGGTGAATGATTTCGTCATCAAGGCGCTGGCCTTGGCGCTGATGCGCGTGCCGGAGGCGAATGTCAGCTGGACCGCCAGCGCGATGCTCAAGCACAAGCATGCCGATGTCGGGGTCGCCGTCTCGATTCCCGGCGGCTTGATCACCCCGATCGTGCGCCAGGCCGAGTTGAAGACGCTCTCAGCCATCTCGAACGAGATGAAGGACTACGCGGCGCGCGCCAAGACGCGCAAGCTCAAGCCCCAGGAATATGAGGGCGGCAGCACGGCCGTCTCCAATCTCGGAATGTTCGGGATCAGCAATTTCTCGGCGGTAATCAACCCGCCGCATGCGACCATCCTGGCGGTCGGCGCCGGCGAGAAGCGCGTCGTCGTCAAGGACGGCGCGCCCTTTGTCGCCACCGTCATGTCGGTGACGCTCTCGACCGACCACCGCGCCGTCGACGGAGCGCTCGGCGCCGAATTGCTGGCGGCCTTCAAATCGCTGATCGAACACCCGGTGGCGATGCTGGTGTGAGCCGCAGCCGCCAGGCATCGCGCGCTACCTCTGCCCTTGCGGGAGAGGTGAACAACCGGGTGCCCGACCCTATCGCTGCGACCTAATTCAGCCTGACGCTCGTCGGTCGCTTCGCCGGCTTCTCGGGGGCGATGGCGACGTCGTCGATCATCAGCCCCCCGGCACTCAAGGTTACGCGCGGCTTATCGCCCGCCTTCACCTTGCCGGAGAGGATCAGCTCGGTCAGCGGATCCTGCACGCTCTTCTGGATGACGCGCCTCAGGGGCCGCGCCCCATAGGCCGAATCATAACCCTTCTCGGCGAGCCAGCCGCGCGCCGTCTTGTCGAGCTCGAGGCCGATCTCGCGATCGGCGAGCAGCTTCTTCAGCCTCTCGATCTGGATATCGACGATCGCGCCCATATCCGTCCGCTTGAGGCGATGGAACAGGATGATCTCGTCGATGCGGTTGAGGAATTCCGGCCGGAAATGGGAACGCACCGCTCCCATGACCTCCTCGCGCACCTCATCCGTATCCTGCCCTTCGGGCTGGTTCACCAGGAACTCGGCGCCGAGATTCGAGGTCATGACGATCAGCGTGTTGCGGAAATCGACGGTGCGGCCTTGGCCGTCCGTGAGGCGCCCGTCATCGAGAACCTGCAACAACACGTTGAACACGTCGGGATGGGCCTTCTCGATCTCGTCGAAGAGAACGACCTGGTAGGGGCGCCGGCGCACCGTCTCGGTGAGCGAGCCGCCCTCCTCATAGCCGACATAGCCCGGAGGGGCGCCGATCAGGCGGGCGACCGAGTGCTTCTCCATGTATTCGGACATGTCGAAGCGCGCCATCGCCGCCTCGTCGTCGAACAGGAAGGCGGCGAGCGCCTTGGTCAGCTCGGTCTTGCCGACGCCGGTCGGGCCCAGGAACATGAAGGAGCCGATCGGCCGGTTGGGATCCTGCAGGCCAGCCCTGGCGCGACGCACCGCGGCCGCGACGGAGGCCACCGCCTCCTTCTGGCCGACGACGCGCTTGCCGATCGCATCCTCCATCTTGAGGAGCTTGTCCCTTTCGCCCTCGAGCATCTTGTCGACGGGCACGCCGGTCCAGCGCGACACGATGCCCGCGATATGGTTCGGCGTAACCGCCTCTTCCATCATGCCGGCGGCCTCGCCATTGGCCCCGCCCTTGGCCTCGATCGCTGCGAGCTCCTTCTCGAGGCCCGGGATGATGCCGTAGGCGAGCTCGCCCGCGCGCTGGTACTCGCCCTTGCGCTGCGCCTGCTCCAACTCGCTGCGCGCCTTCTCGAGACGCGTCTTGAGCTCCGCGGCATGGCCGAGCTTGTCCTTCTCGCCTTGCCATTTGGCGGTCAGCAGGGCGGAGCGTTCCTCGAGCTCGGCAAGCTCCTTGTCGAGGCGCAGCAAGCGATCCTTGGAGCCTGGATCACTCTCCTTCTTCAAGGCCTCGTGCTCGATCTTCAAGCGAATGATCTCGCGGTCGATCGTGTCGAGCTCCTCCGGCTTCGAATCGACCTGCATGCGCAGGCGCGCGGATGCTTCATCGATGAGGTCGATCGCCTTGTCGGGCAGGAAACGGTCGGTGATGTAGCGATTGGAGAGGGTCGCCGCCGCGACCAGCGCCGCGTCCTGGATGCGCACCTTATGGTGCTGCTCGTATTTGTCCTTCAGGCCGCGCAGGATCGAGACGGTATCCTCGACGGTCGGCTCCGAGATGAAAACCGGCTGGAAGCGCCGCGCCAGGGCTGCGTCCTTCTCGACATGCTTGCGGTATTCGTCGAGCGTGGTGGCCCCTACGCAATGCAGCTCGCCGCGCGCCAGTGCCGGCTTCAAGAGGTTCGAGGCGTCCATGGCGCCGTCCGCCTTTCCTG
>JBIOEK010000479.1:0-3390 GCA_044445925.1 Hyphomicrobiales bacterium | reverse complement strand
GCTGCCGCGCGGCCTGAACAATCTGTGGACCAAGGGCGGCTTGCAATACGGCCCGCCGATCCGCTGAGCCTCAGGAAGCGGGGCTGCCTCGCGGCTCCGCTTCGATGCGCCAACTTCCGAGGGCATGACGGGACAAAGAATGAGCATGGTGGGGCTGGAACGCAATATGAGCGCCGCGGCCCTCGCGGCGCCGGCGCGCACGAGCTTCATCAACGATCCTCGGGTCCGCGGCATTTTCTGGCAATGCGTGCTGGTCCTCATCATCGGCTACCTGCTTTATTCGGCGATCAGCAACGCCCGCACGAACCTCGCCGCCAAGGGCCAGGTCTTCGGCTTCGACTTCCTGAGCGCGCCCGGCGGGTTCGATATCAATCAGCACCTCATCTCCTTCTCCTCGGAGGAGGGCTCGAGCTATGGCCGTGCCTTCCTGGTCGGCCTCTTGAACACGATATTGGTATCCGGCATCGGCATCGTGCTCGCCACCATGCTCGGGTTCTTCATCGGCATCGCGCGCCTGTCCTCGAACTGGATCGTCGCCAAGGTGGCGCAGGTCTATGTCGAGGTGATCCGCAACATCCCTTTGCTGCTGCAGCTCATCTTCTGGTACAACGCCGTGCTGAAGCCGCTGCCCAATCCGCGCAACGCCCTGTCGTTCGGGGCCGGCTTCTTCCTCTCCAATCGCGGCCTGACCGTCCCCGAGCCGACCTTCGGTCCGGGTTCCGGCAATGTCTTCTATGCCTTCGTGCTCGGGCTTCTCATCGCCTTCGGCTTCCGTCACTGGGCCAAGGGGCAGCAGGACAAGACTGGCCAGCAATATCCGACCGGGCTCGTGGCTCTCGCGGCAATCGTCGGGTTGCCGCTCCTCACCTATCTCGTCCTCGGCCGCCCGATCGAATTCGACGTCCCGGTCCAGAAGGGGTTCAACTTTGCGGGCGGCTTGCAAGTCTATCCGGAATTCGTGGCGCTCCTTCTCGGCCTGGTGATCTATACGGCGGCCTTCATTGCGGAGATCGTACGGGCGGGCATTCAGGCCGTGTCGCGCGGCCAGGTCGAGGCGGCCAATGCCTTGGGGCTGCGCAGCAAGCCGACGCTCGATCTCGTCGTCATCCCGCAGGCGATGCGGGTAATCACGCCCCCGCTCACCAGCCAATTCCTGAACCTGACCAAGAACTCCTCGCTCGCGGTCGCCATCGGCTATCCGGATCTCGTGCAGATCTTCGCGGGCACGGCCCTCAACCAATCCGCCAAGGCGATCGAGATCATGCTGATGACCATGGCGGTCTACCTGTCCCTGAGCCTCATTACCTCCTTCGTCATGAACGTCTATAACCGCCGCATGGCGCTCGTGGAGCGCTGAGGGACATGGTCGTTTCAGCCTCGGGCATTCCTCCGATCCGCGGGCAGCAGCTCGCAGGGGATCATGTCGAAGACCCTGCCGCGGCGGCGGGGGACCTCGATCGCGATCCTCTGACCGATCCCGGCATTCCGACGCCGGAATTGCCGATTTCGGAGGCCCGGTCGTTCGAGGGATACATCTCGGCGATGCCGATCGAGCAGCAAATGGCTCCGATCACGAACAGGGGGCCGATCGGCTGGGCGCGCGCCAACCTGTTCAACAGCGTCGGCAACTCCATCCTGACATTCCTATTCGGCGCACTCGCCATCTACATGATCTTCGGCTTGGTGAGGTTTGCTTTGGTCGACGCGACCTGGGCCGGAGCCGATCGCGAGGCCTGTCTCGCAAAGCCTGGCCAGGTGGCCGGGGCCTGTTGGCCGATGATCGAGGAGCGCCTAGCCTACTTCGTCTACGGTTCCTATCCGCTGGATCAGCGCTGGCGCGTCGACATCGTCTTCGCGCTCGGCGCTATCGGTCTCGTCTGGGTGCTCTGGCTCAACGCTCCGCGGCGCGACCTCGCCGCGGGCTATTTCTTCGTGTTCTTTCCGATCGCTGCCTTCTGCCTGCTCTATGGCATGCCCCTGATCGGCCTGCCGAAGGTCGATTCCGACCTGTGGGGCGGAATCCTCGTAACCCTCGTCATCTCGAGCGCCGGCATCGTCGCGGCGTTGCCGGTGGGCATCCTGCTCGCGCTTGGGCGCCGATCCAAGCTGCCGATCATCTCCATCATCTCGACCGTGTTCATCGAGATCGCCCGCGGCGTGCCGCTGATCACCGTCTTGTTCGTCGCCAAGGTGATGCTGGGCTATTTCGTGCCTGAGCGCTTCGATCCGACCCTCATGGTCAAGGCGCTGATCCTCGTCGCACTGTTCTCGGCCGCCTATATGGCCGAGGTGGTGCGCGGCGGCCTGCAATCCATTCCCAAGGGCCAGCAGGAAGGCGCGAGCTCGCTCGGCCTCGGCTATTGGCAGTCCATGCGGCTGATCGTCCTGCCTCAGGCTCTGCGCGTGACCATTCCGGGCATCGTCAACACCTTCATCGGCGGCTTCAAGGATACCTCGCTCGTGCTGATCATCGGCATGTTCGATTTCCTGGGGACCATCCAAACCGCGACGTCGGACGCCAAATGGGCGACACCGGTGAGCGCGCCGACCGGATATCTGTTCGCGGCCTTGTTCTATTGGATTTGCTGCTTCGGCATGTCGCGCTATTCGCGTGCGGTCGAGATGCGGCTCTCAGTCGCCCATAAACGCTGAAGGATCGTCACCATGGCCAGCTCCCAGACCGCGACCGCCGCCGAGACGCCTGCCGCCGCGCCTGAATCCGCCGTCCTCATGCAAGGCGTGAACAAATGGTTCGGCGACTTCCACGTGCTGCGCGACATCAATCTCGATGTCGGGCGGGGCGAGCGCGTCGTCATCTGCGGCCCGTCGGGCTCGGGCAAGTCGACGATGATCCGCTGCATCAATCGGCTCGAGGAGCATCAAAAGGGCAGGATCATCGTCAATGGACACGAGCTGACCAATGATCTCAAGCGCATCGACGAGGTGCGCCGCGATGTCGGCATGGTGTTCCAGCACTTCAACCTGTTTCCGCATTTGACCATCCTCGAGAACTGCACGCTGGCGCCGATCTGGGTGCGCAAAATGCCCAAGAAGGATGCCGAGGAAGTCGCGATGAAGTATCTCACGCGCGTCAAGATCCCCGAGCAGGCGAACAAATATCCGGGCCAGCTTTCGGGTGGCCAGCAACAGCGCGTCGCAATCGCCCGCTCCTTGTGCATGAACCCCAAGATCATGCTCTTCGACGAGCCGACCTCCGCGCTCGACCCCGAGATGGTGAAGGAGGTGCTCGACACCATGGTCTCCCTCGCCCAGGAAGGCATGACCATGCTCTGCGTCACCCATGAGATGGGCTTTGCGCGCCAGGTCGCGAACCGGGTGATCTTCATGGATCAAGGGCAGATCGTCGAGATGAACGCACCGGCCGAGTTC
>JBIOEK010000478.1:0-3400 GCA_044445925.1 Hyphomicrobiales bacterium | reverse complement strand
TTGCGGGCGCCGCGGGCACGGTGCTCGTTCCCTCGGGCCTTGCAGCTTGCGCGCTTGCCCTCATGAGCTGCCTGAAGGCCGGCGATCACCTCCTCGTCACCGATTCCGTCTACCGCCCGACGCGAAATTTCTGCGATACGGTGCTCAAGCGCTTCGGCGTCGAGACGACCTATTACGATCCGCTCATCGGCGCCGGCATCGCGCAACTGATGAAGGAGAGCACCAAAGTGGTGTTCACCGAGGCGCCGGGCTCTCAGACCTTCGAGATGCAGGACATCCCGGCTCTTTCGGCCGCCGCGCACGCAAAGGGTGCGGCGCTGCTGATGGACAACACCTGGGCCACCCCTTTCTTCTTCCCGCCTCATGAGCGCGGCGTCGACATCGCCATCGAGGCCGGCACCAAATATCTCGGCGGCCATTCGGACCTCCTGCTCGGTCTCGTCTCGGCCAGCAAGGAATTCTGGCCGCGCCTGCGCGAGGCCTTCGACGCGATGGCGATCTGCGCAGGCCCCGAGGATGTGTTCCTGGCGCTGCGCGGGCTGCGCACCATGCGCTTGCGACTCGGTGAGCAGGAGGGCGCAGCGATCGACATGGCACGCTTCATGGAGAAGCGGCCCGAAGTGAAGAAGGTGCTGCATCCCGCCCTCCCCTCTTTCGAGGGGCACCGCATCTGGAAACGCGATTTCCTCGGCGCATCGGGGTTGTTCTCGGTGGTTCTCAATCCGGTGCCGCAAGCGGCCGTCGCCGCCATGCTCGACGGCCTGAAACTGTTCGGGATGGGCTATTCCTGGGGCGGCTTCGAGAGCTTGATCGTGCCCTTCGATTGCAAGGATTACCGCACCGCGACCAAATTCGATCCCGGCGGCCCCTGCCTGCGCCTGCAGATCGGCCTCGAGGATGTCGAGGATTTGAAAGCCGATCTCGATGCCGGCTTCGAGCGGATGCGGGAGGCCGCAAGAGCCGGATGAGCCGCGACGATTCCAAGGGCCCTCGCACGATCAGCGCGAGACGCAAGCGGCAGCTCGCGAGCCTTGCACTCCTGCCGCTCATGGCTGCAGGCGTCCGAGATGCCGCGCGGGCCGCCTCCGAAGTCCCGTTGCAGGCGATCGGCCGAGACCAGCTCTGCGTCACCAATGGCGCCATCTCCTCGCTTCCCGATGGACGCCTGGCGATCGAAACGGCGAGCTCGCGCGCCGTGCTTCGCGCCTCGACCGCGCAGGTCGCCGAGATCCGCTTTCGCTATCTCGGGCCAAGCCTCAATTCCAAGCCGCTTGCCTCCGGCGAAATGCGGCGTCAAATCGGCTTGAAGCTCAGGGCGCAGGACAGCTGCAACCTCGTCTACGCCATGTGGCATATCGAGCCGGACTCGAAATTCGGCGTCTCGATCAAACGCAATATCGGCAAGAGCACGCATGAGCAGTGCCATGCCGACTGCTACACGACGATCAAGTCTGGCCAAAGCGTCACCTTGCCGAGGATTCGCGTCGGGGAAGCGCATGTGCTGCGCGCGGCCCTCGAGGACAGCAAGCTGACGCTCACGGCCGACGGCAAGACGGTTTGGGAAGGCGAGCTCGGAAAGAGAATCGCCGAATTCGACGGGCCGGTGGGCCTTCGCACCGATAATGCCCGCTTCGAGCTCGAGTATCTTGCGAGCCCTGGGCAGGCCCCTTCCCCTTACGCCCTGCAATGCCGGCAGGGTCCGGGCGATTGAGGCCGTCGCGACGCAACGGCTCCAGCTCGATCAAAGCGCAGGACGCCGTCCTACCCCGTCTCGGAGCAGCTCGGATCCCGCCCCCGCCCCGCCTGCTCCGGCCCGCTTCCTCCATGACAGCGCCATGCGCTTAGGCTATCAAGCGCCATGCGCCGTTTTCGCCGTATCCTATGGACGATCGTCGCGCTGATCTTCCTTGGCCTGTCCTGGCTGTGGGATCATCTGCACCCGATCATCGCCTTCATCGTCAGGCTCTTTCCGCTCGAAGGGGTCAAGGAGGCGGTGCGCCGCTTCATGGCGGGCCTCAGGCCCTATCCGACGCTCGTCGTCTTCCTCATTCCGGCCGTCGTGCACGAGCTGATGAAGGTCGTGGCCCTGTTGCTGTTCCATAAGCATCAATGGGTCGCAGGCGCCGTCATGTATATCGCCGCAGACGTCATCGGCATCGCGCTCGTCGCCTTCCTTTTCGAGACCTGCAAAGAGAAGCTGCTGTCGATCCCCTGGTTCGCCTGGTGCCATACGAGATTCGAGGCGGCGCATCATTGGGCGCGCGCCCAGGTCGCCCCCATCAAGGTGTATATCCACCAGGCGCTCGTGGAAGCGGGCCTCCTCGGCGGACGCGCCGGCATCATCGCCAAGCTCATGGCGCTGTGGCGCTATGCGCGCCGGCGAAGCGGTACGCCGCGCGCCGCATAAAGCGCGCGGCCGATCCGGTCCAAGGAACAACGAGATGGCGGCGCTGCGTGACCAGACTCGCCACAGCACCAGCACCAGCGAGATGCGTTCAGGTTGAATCTACACGGAGTTATTTCTCTTTGTCTGACGCATGATCTTATCCGAGAAGTGGGGCCGCTTTTCGAAATCATGCTCTCATCGCGCGCATGCGCTGATCACAGAACGCCTGCCGATCTGGCTTCGCGTTCAAGTCCCAGCACAGCAGCGCGGGTGCGCGACAGGAGTTCGCCGATCTCCGATTCCGTGATGGTCAATGGCGGCGCGATCATGAACCAGTGGCCATAGCTCCCACCGGCTGTCGGACGCGAATAGAGCATGATCCCGTTCTCGAGGCCGTGAACGCGAATGCGCTCCGTCGGCTGGAAGCCGCTCGGCAGGGAGCGCTTCATGGCCTTGTCGGCGACCATCTCGACGGCGAGCAGCATGCCGATCCCGCGAACATCTCCAAGCACGGCGCTTTCGGCCTGGATTTCTTCAAGCCCGCGTCGCAGCGTGTCGCCCTGCACACGCGCCCTCTCCACAAGGTTCAGCCGTTCGAACTCGTCGAGCACCGCGATCCCGGCCGCGCAGCAAATCGGATTGGCGTTGTAGGAATAGCTGAACTCGAATCCCGTCAGCCCGGCGAGTTCGTCAACCATCCGCGCGGGCGCCAGCATGGCGCCGAGGGGCGCATAGCCGGCGCCGATGCCCTTCGCCATCACGACGATGTCGGGCAGCGCCTCCGGCCAATGATGCGCCGTGACGAACTTTCCGGTCCGGCCGGCGCCGCACAGCACCTCGTCGAAGACCAGGAAGACACCATGGCGCGTGCAGATGTCCCGGATCGCCCGGAAATAGCCCGCCGGCGGCACCACGGCCCCGGTCGACAATCCGCCGACCGGTTCGAGGATGAAGGCGAGCACGTTCTCCGGGCCGAGCTCGCGGATCTTGCGGTCGAGCGCCGCCGCGCAAGCC
>JBIOEK010000477.1:0-3404 GCA_044445925.1 Hyphomicrobiales bacterium | reverse complement strand
TCAGCGCCTCCTCGCTTTCCTTGTCCGCGGCCCCGGCAAGAGATCAGGCCCGAGGCCGGTGCGAAGAACCGCGATTTAAGTTCTCGCCGCGCAGCTTATTTGACCATTTGGCCGCGGATTTCGCCGCCTTTGTTCGCGGCGGTATGGATATTGTAATACCACTTTCCTGCGACGAAATCGGCGGCCTGAGCATCGGTCAGCGTCGCCTGGCCCTTCATCGGGCTCTCGAGGCCCCCGGTCTGCGGCACGATGACGGCGGCGTTGACGCCCTTGTCGGCAGGCCCGTGGAAATGAGCCGCGACCGCGGGACCGCTCAAGCCGGAAAAGGTCGCAGTCCAGGTCAGGACCTTGCTCGTCGTGTCGTAGGTCGCCGTCAGCGACCCTGAGCCCTTGGTGTCGTTCGGCGGCACTTCGGAACTCGGAAGCAGCTGGACCTTGTAGCTGAGGGTCTCGGCGGATGCCGGCTGGGTGACGTAAATTCCGGCGGCCAGAGCTAGGCCGGCGAAGGCTAAAGCGTGTCCCGTCAACTTCATCGAATCACTCCCTGTTTCGCGAGCTCACCCCGATCTTGGCGGGGATTGTCAGTCGCCGCGCGACCGTGGTCAATCGTCTTGCTCGTCGCCAGCTCGCGCATTTTCTTGGCGAAGCAGGCCCCGCGAAGGCGCGGGGCAAGTTCGATTATTGACGAGAAAACGCGGCAGAACAAATGGTTAGGCGGCGCTTCCGGTTAAATTCTAACCGGGATGGCTCCAGGGGAGCAAGCTAACAAGATCGTGAGTTTGCTCTGCGCGGGCGGCCGGCATGCTTGGAGGCCCCGAAGCGAGGCCCGCGCCAGGACGAGATTCTCGCAGCTTGCCGCAGAAGGGCGAGCCGCTTGCCCCCGTCGTAGAAAGTTAGGCAATACAGATGGTTAGGACAGGATCTTAATTTCATCTGGGCGGAAACCGCTCTAGTGACCTTGGCGGATGGGCGCGTTACAAGACGGCGCAATCGCAGGATGGAGAGCATGGCGGATGAGCGCGCGCGCGGATGTGATCGTTCTTGGAGCCGGGATGGTAGGAGTCGGCGTCGCTCTGCATCTGCAGAAGCGCGGTCGCGATGTCGTCCTGATCGATCGGCGTGGAGCCGGGGAGGAGACAAGTTACGGCAATGCCGGGTTGATCCAGCGCGAGGCCGTAATCCCCTACACCTTTCCACGTGAATTCGGCGTGATCCTCAGCTACGCGATGAATAATCGTCGCGACGCGGTCTACCATCTTTCGGCGCTGCCGCGCGTCGCGCCCTGGCTGTTTCGCTATTGGCAAAACGGGGCGCCCGAGCGCATCGAGCGTTCCGCGAGGGCGTTGGCGCCGCTGATGGCGCAATGCGTGAAGGAGCACGAGGCCCTGATCGAGGAGGCTGGCGGCGAGGCGCGCAGCCTGGTGCATCAGAAAGGCTGGATCAGGTGCCTGCGCACCGAGGAGAGCCTGCGCAACGCCGTGTCCGAGGCGAAGCTCCTCGACACTTATGGCGTCGACTATGCGGTGCTCACCGGGACGCAATTGCGAGAGCTCGAACCGCATGTGTCGGATGAGGTCATCGGGGCGATCCACTTCCGTGGCTCGCCGACCTCGTCCGATCCGGGCAAGCTGACCAAGGCTTACGCAGAGCTGTTCACGCGCAAGGGCGGTCGCATGCTCACGGGCGATGCGCGGCGCCTTTCGGCACAACCTTCAGGTTGGAACCTGCCGGCGCAGGACGGTCCCATCGAGGCCCGCGAGGTGGTCGTGGCTCTCGGCCCCTGGTCCGACGATGTGTTTCGCCCGCTCGGCTACGATATTCCCTTTGCGGTGAAGCGTGGCTACCACATGCATTACGGCGTCAAGGGCAATGCCATTCTCGGCCATTCCCTGCATGACGGCGACGGCGGCTACGCGCTGGTACCGATGGAGATGGGGATTCGCCTGACGACCGGCGTCGAGTTCGCCAGTCGGGATGCGCCCCCGAGCCCCGTCCAGCTCGCCCGGGTCGAGCCCTTCGCGCGAAAGCTGTTTCCGCTGGGGGAACGGGTGGAGGAGCAACCCTGGATGGGCAGGCGTCCCTGCCTTCCCGATATGGTGCCTGTGATCGGGCGCGGCTTGCGCCATCAAGGCCTCTGGTTCGCCTTCGGCCATGCCCATCACGGCTTTACCCTGGGGCCGGTCACCGGGCGGTTGCTCGCCGAGATGATGACCGGCGAGACGCCCTTCACCGAGCCGTCGTTCTATGCGGCCGATAGGTTCGGATAGCGAATGGCGAGTAGCGAGTGAGTTTCTCTTTTCGCTACTCGCTGCTCCCCGATCGCACATGCTCCGGCCGGACGCCCATGCCGATCAGGCGCCCCGGTATGCGCTGCAGGAAGGGAAGCCACGATAAGAGGCGCAGCAACAAGGGGGGGCGCGCGGCGGCCTTTCTCGTGCCCGAGCCGCCTGCCGCATCCTTGCCATCGGCCCCGAGCACGCGCGCGATCACTCGCTTCTGCACGAAGACCTGAGCCGCCTGCGTCGCGCGGGCCGGCCATTCGCGCCGCTTTTGCACGGCGGCGAGATCGGCCGACGTCACGCGGCGCGCCTTGAGCGGAGCGGCGAGGATATTGGCGGTCGCGACCGCGTCCTGGATCGCGAGATTGATGCCGACGCCGCCGACCGGCGACATCGTGTGGGCGGCGTCGCCGATGCAGATCAGCCCCTCCTTGTGCCAGATCTTCAGCCGGTCGACCCCGACCGTGAGCAGCTTCACATCCTCGAAGCTTCGCATCGCGCAGACGCGATCGCCGAGGAAGGGAACGAGCCCGGCGATCCTTGCCCGGAAGGCCTCGAGCCCCGCACGATGGACCACCTCGAGCGATCCCTTGGCGATCACGAAGCCGATTTGCCAGTGGTCGCCGCGGTTAATCAGGACCAGGATCACGCCGGGGTCGAAACGTCCCATCGTCTCGTCGGGATCGGATGGTCGCCGGGGCAGGCTGAACCACAATACGTCCATCGGGGCCCCGATATCCTCGACCTCGAGGCAAGCTTTTTCGCGGACCGTCGAATGCCTGCCATCTGCGCCGACCACGAGGTCGGACCTCAGCTCGATCTCACCGTCATCGGTCTTGGCGCGTATGTCGATGACGCGTCCGTTCTCCTCGATCAGTCCCGTCGCCTCGGCCCTCATGAGAAGCCTGAAGCTTCGAAAGCCCCGGCCTTTTCTCGCCAGGAAGTCGAGAAAATCCCATTGCGGCATGAAGGCGATATAGGGGCAATGCACGGGCAGGTGAGAGAAATCCGCAGGGGTTATCTTGGCATTGCCGACCTGGCCCACGATTTTGGACACTTTTTGGTGGGGCAGCTTCAGGAACTCGTCGAGCAGGCCGAGCTCGTGCATGACCTCCAGCGTCGAGG
>JBIOEK010000476.1:0-3413 GCA_044445925.1 Hyphomicrobiales bacterium | reverse complement strand
CTCGAGACGCGACGCCTGCCCGGATCGGGCGCGGGACCGAGCCCCGACCGCCTGTTCATCGGCTCCGAAGGCATTCTCGGCATCATCTCGCAAGCCTGGATGCGGCTGCAGGCGAAGCCGGTGTTTCGAGCGGGTGCCTCAGTGACGTTCAAGAGCTTCTTCGCCGCCGCGCGGGCGGTCCGCGCCATCGCACAAGCAGGTCTCTATCCGTCGAACTGCCGCATTCTCGATGCGGCGGAAGCCTATAATACCGGCGCCGCGAATGGTTCCGTCGCGATCCTCGTCCTTGCCTTCGAGTCGGGGGACCATCCGCTCGATGCCTGGATGAAGCGGGCTCTCGAATGTTGCGCAGATCATGGCGGCGTCGCTGAGATGAGCGGCGCCGAGGCGCATCTCGGGGGCGCGGCGGGAGTGTGGCGCAACGCCTTCATGCGGATGCCCTACGCGCGAGAATTCCTGACGCCGGCAGGGCTCATCAGCGATACGTTCGAGACCGCAATCACCTGGGAGCGTTTCGAATCGTTGCACGACACGGTCAAGGCCGCGACGGAGCGCGCCATTCTCGAGGCGACCGGCCGGAAGGGCGAAGTCACCTGCCGCTTCACCCATGTCTATCCCGACGGTCCCGCCCCCTATTTCTCGTTCCACGCGCTCGGCCGGCACGGCGCGCTCATCGAGCAATGGCAGGCGATCAAGGATGCCGCGAGCGACGCCTTGATCGCCGCCGGCGGCACGATCACGCATCATCACGCGGTCGGGCGCGATCATCGCCCCTGGTACGATCGCCAGAGGCCGGAGCTGTTCGCCACGGCGCTGCGCGCGGCGAAGGGCGCGCTCGATCCGCTGGGCATGATGAATCCCGGCGTGCTGATCGACCCTTGAGGCCATAGACGCCTTTCTTTCTCTGTCGCTTCTGGGTCCCGGGCTCCGTTCCACTCCGCTGCACGGCCCCGGGACTGGCAACCTCCGCTATGTCGGCGCGCACGGGCGCGAGGCCATGACACCGGCGACGATCGGTCTTGACTCTCGGTCGAATCGTATTATCGATATCAATAACGATAAGCGGAGGAGGCCCATTTGGAGGCTGCGCGGTTCATGCGACCGCTCGATTTCGCCTATGCCGACGTCAAGCGCCGCATTATGATGAACGAGCTGAAGCCCGGCGAAGCGCTCACCGAGCTCGGCTTGGCGCGCGGGCTCGGCTGCAGCCAGGGCACCATTCGAGAGGCGCTGTTTCGCCTGCAGGAGGACGGCCTCGTGACGCGCGCCGGCAGGCGCGGCACCACGGTAACGAGGCTCGATCCGGACGAGGCGCAGGAGATCCTGGCGCTGCGGCGGCGCATCGAGACGCGCGGAGCGCTGAAGGCCGTGCTCAGCGTCGATGACCAAGCTCTCGCAAGGCTCAAAGCGCTCGAGCTCGAGATGGAGGGCGCCGCGCGCCAGGATGACGAGGCAAGGCTCACCGAGCTCGACATCTCCTTTCATCAGATGCTGTTTGGCTTGTCGGGCCTCGAGGCGCTGGAGCAGATCCTTACCCGCTGCATGCTGCATGCGCATCGCTGGCGACTATGGGCGCCGAGCCACCGGCGGCCGTTGCTCGAGACCGCGCGCCGCCATCGCCCGATCACCGCCAAGCTCGCCGCCAGAGACGGCGAAGGCCTCGCCGAGGCCATCGGCCACCATATCGACACCATCGTCACAAGGCCCAAGAAGCGGATCCCCTGATGCCGTCGCCCGATCTCGAGATGCAAAAGATCCTCGAACGCCTGCGGCGCGAGCCGGCCGTCGATTACCGCAGCATGCCGATCGGCAAGGCGCGAGATCTCTTCGAGGAAGCGGCAAGGCCCTGGAACGAGGACGCTCCGGCCGTCGAGACACGCAATCTCACTATTGCCTCGCCGCAACACGCCATGCGGGCACGGCTCTATCTGCCAAGCGGCGGTGCAAGACTTCACGGCGGGGAAAGATTTACGCTCATCCTCTACGCCCATGGCGGCGGCTGGACCTTCGGTTCCATCGATACCCATGACGGCACGATGCGCCGTCTGGCGCTCGCAAGCGGCTGCGCCGTGCTCGGCATGGATTACCGGCTGGCCCCGGAGCATCCCTTTTCGGCGCCGCTCGACGACCTCATGACGGCGATCGCCTTCGCAGAGAGCGGAGCGCTCGGCGAATCGATCGATAGCTCGCGCCTGGCGCTCGCCGGCGACTCGGCCGGCGCCAATCTCGCGCTCGCGGCGCTGCTGCGCCGCCGCGACGCCGGCAAGGCTCGGCTCCTAGGCTCTCGGCTCCAGGATTCTCGGCTCCAGGATTCTCGGCTCCTCGGCGCCGCCTTGTTCTATGGCTGCTATTTGCCCGATTTCGCGACGCAGAGCCATGCAAGCCATGGCAATGGCGACTACCTGCTCTCGACCGAGGGGATGCGCTGGTATTGGGATAATTTCCTGGGCGGCGAAGGCGTCGATACCAAGAGCCTCGCCGCACCGTATCACAGCGGCCTTGCCGGGCTGCCGCCGCTCTATCTTAGCGCCGCGGGGCTCGATCCCCTGCGCGACGACACGGTCATGCTGGCAGAAAAGCTGGTCAAGGCCGAGGTCGATTTCCGTTTCGACCACGTGCCCGGCGTCGTGCATGGCCATTTGAGAATGGCAGGCGAGCTTTCGGCCGCAAGGCGCAGCATCGAGGCCGCGGGCGAGTTCCTCGCGGATCTTACGAAGTGCGGCTCGTCATGACGGGGCCGGTTCTCGAGCACGGAATCGGCCCGGCCATGACCGAAAGGTCCAGCGCCGGTCGCCGCCGGCATTGACTGCAACCGAAAAGCGAACGGGAGGATGTGACCATGAGGCGCAGAGATTTCCTGAAGACCGCGGCTGTTGCGACCCTCGCCGCTCCGCTGGCGTCGCCCGCTTTGGCGCAAGCCGCGACGGTGCGCTGGTGGTATCATTTCGACAATCCGCAAAACTCGCCTTCCGAGCTTGTCGCCAAGTTCGAGAAGGAAAATCCCGGCATCACGGTGAAGGCCGAGGCCATTCCCTGGGGCGGCGGCAACGACTACCAGACGCGGCTGTTTGCCGCGCTGGTCGCGGGCAACGGGCCCGATTGCGCCATGGTGCGCCTGTCCTGGGCAGCGAGGTTCCAGCTGATGAAGGCGCTCGAGCCGCTCGATTCGGCGATCTCAGGCTGGAGCGGCCGTTCGGATATCTCCGATAATATCTGGAAGATCAATCGCGGCGCCGACGGCAAGCAATATTACCTGCCGCTGCAATATGTGGTGATCTATCTCTATTACCGCGCCGATCTCGTCGAGCAGGCCGGCATGAAGCCGCCCACGACCTTCGAGGAATTTCGCGCGCTCGCCAAGGCGCTGACCAAGGGCGACGTCTCGGGCTTCGGCATGCGCGGCGGGGCAGGCG
>JBIOEK010000475.1:0-3422 GCA_044445925.1 Hyphomicrobiales bacterium | reverse complement strand
CTTGTTTCCGGGCGACAAGGACGGGAAGGGCGGCATCTATAATTTCGTGACCAAGCGCGGCGATTGCCGCGGCCGTAATGCCAAGATTTCCTGGACCCAGGTCGAGACCGGCTCGGCCATCACCTGGAAATACCCGTCCTGCATCTTGCGCGGCGACAATTCGCAAGGCGAGTTCTATTCGATCGCGGTGTCGAATGGTCATCAGCAGGTCGATTCCGGCACCAAGATGCTGCATCTCGGCAAGAACACCATGAGCCGCATCATCTCGAAGGGCATCGCCGCCGGCCATTCGGACAATACCTATCGGGGGCTCGTCTCCGCCCATCGCAAGGCGTCGGGGGCCCGCAACTTCACGAATTGCGATTCGCTGCTCATCGGCCAGGACTGCGGCGCCCACACCGTTCCCTATATCGAGAGCAAGAACTCCTCGGCCGTCTTCGAGCACGAGGCGACGACCTCGAAGATCGCCGATGACCAGCTCTTCTATTGCCGGCAGCGCGGCCTCAACGCCGAGGAGGCGGTGGCGCTGATCGTCAACGGCTTCGTCAAGGACGTGCTGCAGCAATTGCCCATGGAGTTCGCCGTCGAGGCCCAGAAGCTGATCGCGGTGAGCCTCGAGGGCAGCGTGGGCTGACCATGTTCGGGAAATATGGCCGCAGGCCCAAATTGAGCCTCGAGACGACAGGCCAGGACCACAAGCCCTCGCGCTGGGAGGGCTTGGCGTTCACGGGCGCCTATGTGTTTTGCCTCATCGTCGCGACCCTGGTTCTCGTCTCGTCGCGCAGCAAGCTGCACAGCCTCGGTGCCTGGCTCGTGTTCATCGTCTTCGTGGCGTGCCTGACGGCGATCTTCCTGCTGTTCCGCAAAGCCAGAGCCCGGGGCGATTGGCACTGGCGCAGCAGCGGACGCGACACCTCGCTCTTCAACGGATAGGACACGCTCGACGCTATGCTCGAAATTCGCAATCTGCACGCCGAGATCGACGGCAAGCCCATCCTCAAGGGCGTCTCGCTCACCGTGAAGCCCGGCGAGGTCGCCGCCATCATGGGTCCGAACGGCTCCGGCAAATCGACGCTCTCCTATGTGATCGCCGGCAAGGACGACTACGAAGTCACGCAGGGCGAGGTGCTGCTCGACGGCGAGAACGTGCTCGGCATGGAGCCTGACGAGCGCTCCGCCAAGGGCCTGTTCCTGGCCTTTCAATATCCGCTCGAAATCCCCGGCGTCGCGACCATGACCTTTCTCAAGGCCGCGCTCAACGCCCAGCGCCGCAAGCGAAACGAAGAGGAGATCTCGCCTGCTGACTTCATTCGTCGCGTCAATAAAGCCGCACAAACACTTGGGATATCCAAGGAAATGCTGCGCCGCGCCTTGAATGTCGGCTTCTCGGGCGGCGAGAAGAAGCGCATGGAGATCTTGCAGATGGCGCTTCTCGAGCCGCGCATCTGCGTGCTCGACGAGACGGATTCAGGCCTCGACATCGATGCGCTGCGGATCGTTGCGGAAGGGGTCAACGGTTTGCGCGCCAAGAATCGTGCTTTCCTCGTCATCACCCATTATCAGCGGCTCTTGTCGCATATCGTTCCAGACACCGTCCATGTGATGGCTGGCGGACGCATCGTGAAATCGGGCGGGCCGGAGCTTGCGACCGAGCTCGAGGCGAAGGGCTATGCCGACTTCGCTCAAGCGGCGGCCGAATAGCCGCCATGACCGCGCTCGCTCCCATAAGGACGAAAGCCGAGACGGCGCTGTTGGCGCAGTTCGAGGCGCTGCGCCGCGAATTGCCGGCTGACGCCGCCGCCTTGGCGACGCGCGAGGCCGCCATGGCGGCTTTCGCGGCGAACGGCCTACCGCACCGAAGGATAGAGGCCTATCACTATACGGATCTGCGCAACCTCTTGCGCGAAGCGGCTCCGCGCGCCCCTGAACCTTCGGTCAAGGCCGGAGAGAGCGTCGAGGCCGGCCGCTTCATGGGCGATCTCGAGGCCCATGAGATCATCCTGGTCAATGGCCGCTTGATGTCGCGATCAGGCCACGCGTCCAAATTGCCCTTCGGCGTCTCGCTCGCGACGACGCCCGATACCGCGCCTGCGATCCTCGATCGGGGCGATGCCGTCATCGCCCTGAACACGGCTCTGGCGCGCGAGACCGTCACGCTGAGCATCGACAAGGGTGTCGCCGTCGAGAGGCCCTTGCATATCGTCTTCGTGCAGGACGCAGCCGCCCCGCAAGCCGTGTTCGCAAGGCTGCGCGTCGAGCTCCGCGAAGGGGCGTCCGTCACGCTTCTCGAAACTCATGAAGGCCCAAAATCCGTCGCCACCCAATCGAATACCGGCGTCGAGATCGCGGTTGCCGGCGGGGCGAGGCTCGAGCATGTCCGGGTCAATGCCGAGGGGGATACGGCGCTGTCGCTGTCGAGCCTTGGCCTGTCGCTCGGGCGCTCCGCGACGGCGCTCAGCCTCAATCTGGTGATGGGAGGAGCGATCGTGCGCCACCAGATCTTCGCCCGCTTCGAAGGCGAGGACGCCAAGCTCACGCTCGCGGGCGTGGCGATGCTGGACGGGGCGCGGCATGCCGATACGACGCTCGTCGTCGATCATGCGGTCCCCGGAGGCCAGAGCCGCGAATTGTTCAAGACGGTGGTCGATGATCGCGCCGCGGGTGTCTTCCAGGGCAAGATCATCGTGCGGCCGCATGCGCAGAAGACCGACGGCAAGATGATGTCGGCGGCGCTGCTGCTTTCGGACGAAGCCTCGATGAGCAACAAGCCCGAGCTCGAGATTTTCGCCGACGACGTGCAATGCGGCCATGGCGCGACCTGCGGCGCGCTCGACAGGAATTTGCTGTTCTACCTGATGTCGCGCGGCATTCCGCGCCAGGAGGCGCAGGCCCTGCTCATCCGCTCCTTCCTCGGCGAGGCGATCGAGGAAGTCTCCCATTCGGCCCTGCGCGAGGCGCTCGGCGGCCTCGTCGATCAATGGCTGGGCAGGAGGCGGGCGCAATGACCGTCCACGTGCCGGCGCCCTACGATCTCGCCCAAGTGAGGTCGGATTTCCCGATCCTCGCGCAACGAGTCTATGGCCATCCGCTCGTCTATCTCGACAATGGAGCCTCCGCGCAGAAGCCGCGCCAGGTCATGGATGCGATGCGCGGCCTGATGGAAACCGGCTACTCCAATGTCCATCGCGGGCTTCATTACCTCGCCAACGCCTCGACCGAGGCCTTCGAGGCGGCGCGCGAGAAGGTGCGCGCCTTCCTCAATGCCGGCTCGACCGATGAGATCATCTTCACCCGCTCGGTGACGGGCGCCATCAATCTCGTGGCCTCGAGCTATGGCGGAACCGAGATCGGGCCGGGCGACGAGATCGTACTCTCGATCATGGAGCACCATTCCAATATCGTGCCCTGGCACTACCATCGCG
>JBIOEK010000474.1:0-3427 GCA_044445925.1 Hyphomicrobiales bacterium | reverse complement strand
CGTCGGACCGTTGGTCTGGTCGTTGACGATGTCCTGATAGGTATAGGCTTCGCCATAGGGGATGCCGAGGAAGGCGATGTCCGCGCTCAAACCGCTCAAATCCGGCGCGTATTCGGCATGCAGGAAAGTGGGCGGGGACTGGCGGGGCCGCGTCGTCAAGATGTCGTTCATGGGGGCTCCTATGCGTATGATCCACGGGCTCGGCTGCCCCTTTGAAGCGGGACGTGCCTGGGTCGAACCGTCACGGAATTCTATCTCTTTGTTTTAGCGCCTGATCTTATTTGAAAGGTGGGGCCGCTTTTCGGAATCATCCACGAGCTAAGCTAGGAGCGGCGCGCCTCGCGCCGGGAAATCCAGCGCTCCTGGTCGCAAATATGGCCGAGGAACTCGATTGCCGTGTGGGCGCCGAGATAGGCGGTCGCGCCGGTGCCGACATCGAGCATCGGGTTGACCTCGACGAGATCGAAGCCCGCCACATCGAGCCGCGCCGCGATGGCGCGCAACGTGTCGCGCAGCTCCATGTAGCTCATGCCGTTCGGCTCGCCCGAGACGCAGCCCGGCACGAGCGACATGTCGAGGACGTCGATATCGATGCTGACATAGCAGCGTGTGCCTTCCGGCAGGGAAGCGGCGACATCTTGCGGTTGCATCGCCCGGAACGCCCCCATGGTGATGATGCGGTTGCCGTCCGCGAGAATATCTCTGACCTGCTCGGGCGAGGTTCTGAGGCTGCGTATGCCGATCTGGGTGAGGCCCGTGACATGGCGCATCGCCGCGATGTGGCGGAAGGCATGGCCGTTGGTGAAGCGCAGATCCTCCGTGATCGGCGCGTAATCGCAATGGGCGTCGAATTGCAGGACGTGGATCGGTTCCTCGAACGCCCTGACGACCGCGAAGCTGATGGAATGGTCGCCGCCGAGGACCAGCGGAAGCGCCCCTTGCCGCACCACGCTCCGGGCGAGATCGGTGAGCGTCTCGAAAGTCCTTTCGGGATTGCTAGGATAGATATCCGCGTCCCCGACATCGGCGATCAGGCCGCGTGAAACCTCCTCGCTGAGATAGTCCCGCCCCGTCTCGACATCGTGGAAGCCGTGCCGGCCCGCGAAGCGCAACGAATGCTCGCGGATGGCGCGCGGCCCCATGCGGGATCCTGGCAGGAAGGGCGAGCCTTCGTCGAACGGGACGCCGAGCACGGCGATCATGGCCTCGAGCGCCGAAGGCTCCTCGACGAGCTTCGAGCGCAGGAAAGTCGGGACGCCCACATAAGGCCGGTTGAAGCGTTGCATCGCTGGGCTCCTCTTGCTCAATCCGCTGACTTGGAATTGCCGACGATGATCTGGCTGCGCAGCCAAGGCGCGATGCGCAGCATTCCCGGAAGATATCTCTCCTTGAGGATTCGCCGCGATACGCGCGCGATGCGCAAGGATACGCGGTCAAGCTCGCCTGCCCGGCTGATGAGGTAGATTTTTCGCGAGAAGTGCGGGCCCGGAAAGGGCATGGCACGCGCGCTGCCCAGCCTGGCGAAGCTGTTGACGAGGCACAAGGGCGTCATGATCGCCCATCCGATCCCCGCAGCCACGATGCCCGTCAGGGTGTCGGACGAGTCGAATTCGAAGCGCCTCGGTATTTCGACGCCCAACCTCCGCAAATGGCGTTCGATCTCGGCTCCGATATGAGATGCCGAGCTCCAGCGCACGAGGCTCAAGGTTCGTGCCAGCGACCTGAGATCGGACGCCGCGGCGGCGGCGGGAAGGGTCAAGGGCAGGAGAAGGAGATAGGGCTCGCTCAGGAGCGCGTGGCGCACGATCCCGTCGACATCGTCCATCGGATCATTGGTGAGAACGATGTCGTGTCGATGATCAAGGAAGGCGGTGCGCAGATTGATCGCAAGGCCCGCGGAAACCGACAATGTCTCGATCGACTCCTGCAGGCTGGAAAGCAAGTCGGGAACGAATGGGCAAGCAAGCGAATCGACGATGCCGATCCGCAGATGGGTCGGCAGCCCCCCTTCGAGCTGGCGCAGGCGCGTCGGGATGCGTTGCGCGGCGGTGAGGATCTGTTCCGCCGCCTCGCGCAGCAGCGCGCCGCTCGAGGTGAGCGAGAATGGACGTCGGCTGCGATCGAGCAGCGGGGCCGAGAGCGAGGCTTCGAGACCTTTGATGATCTGGGATACGGCCGGCTGCGTCATATGGAGGCGTTTCGCGGCAGCCGCCAAGCTGCCGCTCTTGCAGGCGAGTAGAAACGTCTCGAGCGAGCGAAGATCAAAACCCAGCGACGACTTCATGTCGTGCCCGCGCGCGTGATTGGCATCGGCTTCCTTCCTTCTTGCGACCTGTAGCAAAAGTCCCGCTTATGTTATCCCAAAGTCTTTCTTGGGTTGCTCGACCGTCGCTGAACCTTGATCGTTTCGTCCGCTCGAGTCGACCGTTCGGATTTCAGCATATTTGTCATAGGTTTGTCATTTGGCTTGCGGCGCGGCGGAGTGCGGCGCGGCGCTCGGAGCTCGGGCCCGGAAAGGTCTAGGTTCGCAGCCGCGAGCCGCTAAGATCCTTTACTTGTCGTTTCATGGCTACCAAGCTGAACTGCGTGTGCAAGACTGCACCGCATCAGTTTTCCCTGCAGGAGACCGTGAAGGCGATGCAACGCTACAATGCCAATCTTCCGAGCGTCGGGCTCGCCACTTTCATGAAGTCGCCCGTATGCGAGGATCTATCGCTGATCGAGGCCGACATCGCGGTCCTCGGCATACCCTACGACGGCGGCACGGGCTTCCGCCCGGGCAGCCGCCTGGGCCCGCGCGAGATCCGCAGCAACTCGACGCGCTACAGCGCCTGGGGCTCGTGGAAGGGCGGAGGGGGATACTGGGACATCAACCGCAAGAAGAAGATGCTCGAGGGCGCACGCATCGTCGATTGCGGCGATGTCGACATCGCCTATTACCACATCGACCGCAATATGCGGCTGATCACCGAGGCCACGACCGCGATCCTCGATAGAGGCGCGCTGCCCGTGCTGCTGGGTGGGGATCATTCGGTCAGCTTTCCCATCGTGAGGGCGTTCGAGCGCTTCGCGCCTTTGGACATCGTGCACGTCGATGCCCATCTCGACTTCATCGACGATGTCGACGGCATCAAATATGCGAGCGGCAGCCCGTTGCGGCGGATCCGGGAGCTCGGCTTCGTCAGGCATATGACGCATTTCGGCATCAGATGCATTCGCTCGCGGGAAGGCGACTATGCCGACGCCACGCGCTTGGGCTCGCAAATATTCACGCGCGAGGAGATCAGGGAGGACGGAACCCGGGCGATCCTGGAGCGGGTGCCTGCGATGGGAAACATCTACGTCACCATCGATATCGACGGTCTCGACCCCTCGATCGCGCCCGGCACCGGCTCGCCCACGGTCGACGGCCTGCTCTATCATGAGG
>JBIOEK010000473.1:0-3427 GCA_044445925.1 Hyphomicrobiales bacterium | reverse complement strand
GATAATTCTGTGTCGATTCAACCTCAGCGCATTGCGCTCTAATGCCGGCGAAGGCCTTGATGATCCAGGGCACGGGATCCGATGTCGGCAAGTCGCTGATCGTCGCCGGCCTTGCCCGCGCCTTCACGACGCGGGGCCTAAAGGTCTTGCCCTTCAAGCCGCAGAACATGTCGAACAACGCCGCCGTCACCAGCGATGGCGGCGAGATCGGCCGGGCCCAGGCGCTGCAGGCGCGCGCCTGCCGCGCCGAGCCTTCGGTCCACATGAACCCGGTGTTGCTGAAGCCTCAGAGCGAGACGGGTGCGCAGGTCGTGGTGCAAGGCCGCATCCTCTGCAACGCCAAGGCCAGCGAATATCAGGGGCTGAAGCCGCGCCTGCTGGGAGCGGTGCTGAAGAGCTTCTCGCGCCTCAAGGCCAGGGCAGATCTGGTCCTGGTCGAGGGGGCGGGCAGCGCCTCCGAGATCAATCTGCGCCAGGGCGACATCGCCAATATGGGTTTCGCCCGGGCGGCCGATGTGCCGGTGGTGCTGGTCGGCGATATCGATCGCGGCGGGGTGATCGCGCAGATCGTCGGCACCAAGACCGTGATCGATCCGCAGGATGCCGCGATGGTCGTCGGCTTCATCGTCAACCGCTTTCGCGGCGATGCCTCGCTGTTCGCCGAGGGGATGCGCGCCATCGAGCGCCATACCGGCTGGCCGGGCCTCGGCCTCGTGCCGTTCTTCGCCGCTGCGAGGCGCCTGCCGGCCGAGGATGCGCTGGCTCTCGAGCAGCGTGTGGCGCCGGGCCTCGGCGCCGTCACCATCGCAGTGCCGCTGCTGCCGCGCATCGCCAATTTCGACGATCTCGATCCGCTCAAGCTCGAGCCGTCCTTGCGCCTCGTGCTGCTGCGGCAGGGCGAGCCGATCCCCGGCAACGCCGATCTCGTGATCCTGCCCGGCTCCAAGGCGACCATCGCTGATCTTGCGGCCTTGCGCGCCGAGGGCTGGGACATCGACCTTAGGGCGCATCTGCGCCGGGGTGGGCATGTGCTCGGCTTGTGCGGAGGCTATCAGATGCTCGGCCGGGTCATCAGGGATCCCGAGGGCATCGAGGGCGAGCCGGGGGAATGCGCCGGATTGGGATTGCTCGATGTCGAGACCGTGCTGACGCCCGACAAGTCGTTGCGCGCCGTCACGGGAGAAAGCCTTGGCTGCGGCGCCTCGTTCTTTGGCTACGAGATGCATGTCGGCTTGACCACCGGCCCCGACCGGGCGCGGCCGGTCCTGCGCTTCTCGGACGGTCGGACGGATGGGGCGATGTCGGCCGATGGCCGCGTGCAGGGCGTCTATGTGCACGGCCTGTTCGCGGATGCGCGCCAGCGCCACAAGCTTCTCGGCTCGCTCGGCGCCGCGGGCTCCTTGGTGTCCTACGAGGCCGATATCGAGGCGGTGCTCGACGGGCTCGCCGCGCATCTTGCGGCCCATATCGATCTCGACCGCCTCCTCAGTCTCTCGCGATGAGGAACCAGGCGATGAGCGCATAAGCGATCATCTGCAGCGCGCAAGCCGTCCGGTAGAGGCCGAGCGCGCGGCGGATATCGAGGGGCGTCGCCTCGCGCCGGCCCTCGCCCATATAGGCGTCCTCGACCGTGACGCCGCCATAGACGCGCGGGCCAGCGAGCCTGAGGCCGAGCGCGCCGGCCATCGCCGCCTCGGGCCAGCCGGCATTGGGCGAGCGATGGCGCCTCGCATCGAGCGACACGGCGCGCACCGCGCCCGAGGCCGAGGCGCCGGGCAGGAAGATCGCGGCGAGGCTCAGCCAGGCGGCCGCGAGCCGCGAGGCCGGCAGGTTGACGAAATCGTCGAAGCGGGCGGCGGCCCGCCCGAATTCCTTGTAGCGCGGCGTCACATGGCCGATCATGCTGTCTGCGGTGTTGGCGGCCTTGTAGGCCGCCCCGCCCGGGAGGCCGAGGAGCGCGATCCACAAGGCCGGCGCCACCACACCGTCGGAGAAATTCTCGGCAAGGCTTTCAATCGCGGCACGCGCCACGCCCGCTTCGTCGAGCACGGCCGGATCGCGCCCGACGATGTTCGCGACCGCGGCGCGTCCCTCCTCGATGCCGCCCTGCTCCAGCGCCTGCGCGACCGCGCCGACATGCTGGTTGAGGCTCCTTTGGGCCAAGAGGGTCGAGGCGAGGATCGCGAGCACGATGGTGCCGATGAGCCCTTCGGGCATGAGCGAGGCCACATAGATCGAGGCGCCGATCGCGAGCGCGAGCGTCAAAACGAGCGTCGCGATGCCCGCGGCGAAGCGGGCCTCCTCCTCGTCCGATTCGCGGTTGAGGAGCCGATCGAGGAGATCGATCAGGCGCCCGATCCAGGTGACCGGATGGCCGATCAGGCGATAAAGGGTCTGCGAATACCCCGCCCAGGCCTCGATGGCGAGCGCCGCGAAGGCGAGCGAGAAGGTGAAGGCGAAGTCCATGAACGCTGCGGGCCCTGGCGAAGATCGGCGGCTGGACGAAGTCTATCACGGCGGCGACCTTACCGCCGCAGGGCTGCGCTTTCCGGACGCGCCGCAGCCCTGGCTCGATCTCTCGACCGGGATCAACCCCCTCGCTTATCCGGTCGGCGAATTGCCGGGCGAGGCCTGGACCAGGCTCCCCGACGGGCAATCGATCCGTTCGCTCGAAGCCGTGGCCGCCGCCGCCTATGGGGCGCCCGACGCCGCCATGGTGGTCGCCGCTCCTGGCGGGCAGGCGCTGATCCAGCTATTGCCGCGCCTCCTCCCCGCGAGGCGCGTCGGCATATTGGGCCCAACCTATGGGGAGCATGAGGCGTGCTGGCTGGAGGCCGGCGCTCTCGTCGAGACCCTCGATGGGATCGAGATGCTCGAGGATGTCGATGTCGCGGTCATCGTCAATCCCAACAATCCCGATGGGCGACTCATGGCTCGAGACGAGCTCGCTCGCTTCGCCTTGCGGCTTGCCCGAAGGGGCGGCGTCCTGATCGTCGACGAGGCCTTCATGGATGCCCTTAAGGGGGCGGCGAGCCTCGTGCCGGGGCTCGCGCAGGCAAACGTGATCGTGCTGCGCTCCTTCGGCAAGCTCTACGGGCTCGCAGGCCTCAGGCTCGGCTTCGCGGTCGCTTCGCTGGGACTCGCCGCCATCATCCGCCGGGCGCTGGGTCCTTGGGCGATTTCGGGCCCCGCGGTCGAGATCGGCCGCAGGGCTCTCGCGGATGTGCGCTGGCGCCATGATTGCGTCGCTCGCCTCATCGGCGATGCGGCGCGGCTCGACGCGCTCCTCGAAGGCGCGGGCTTCGCCATCGTCGGGGGGACCCCTCTGTTCCGGCTCGTGCGCCATCCCCGGGCGCCGCAATGGTTCGAACGCCTAGGCAGGGCCGGCATCCTCACCCGTCCCTTTGCGGCCCGCCCGGACTGGCTG
>JBIOEK010000472.1:0-3440 GCA_044445925.1 Hyphomicrobiales bacterium | reverse complement strand
GTGCTGCACGTCGGCACCGCGCTCGCCTTGATGTTGTACTTCTGGCGCGATTGGCTCGGCATCGCGTCGGCCTTCTTCGACAGCGACCCGCAAAGGCGCCGCGAGCAATTTCGCCTGCTGTTCCTGGTGATCGTCGGCACCATTCCGGCGGTCATCGTGGGCTTCGTGCTCGAGCGCTATGTGCGCGAGCTGTTCGGCACGGCGATCCTCGCCGCCTTCTTCCTGATCGTGAACGGCGTGCTGCTCTTCGCCGTCGAGCGGCTGAAGCAGGACGGGCGCAACCCGATCGCCGCGCTCACCTTGCAGGACGCTGCGATTATCGGCGTCTGGCAATGCCTCGCCTTAATCCCCGGCATCTCGCGCTCGGGAGCCACGATGGCAGGCGGCCTGCTGCTCGGCCTGACGCATGAGGCCTCGGCACGTTTCTCCTTCCTCTTGGCGACGCCGATCATCCTGGGCGCCGCCGTACTGGAAATCCCGAAGCTGCTGAAGTCGGGCGAGCATATCACCTCCGTCGCCCTGCTCGGCGGGGTGGTCGCAGGGGTGACGGCCTTCATCGCCATCGCCCTCCTGATGCGTTGGATGAAGTCGCACGAGTTCAAGGCGCTCGACCCTTTCGCCTATTATTGCATGGGGTTCGGCGCCTTGAGCCTCGTGCTGCTCGCGATCTAGCAAGCGGAAACCGCGGGTCCGCGCGCTTTCACGCCGCGCCTGAGCTGCCGCCGGCGAATTTCGACCGCCCGTGCCAAGCGTTCGAGCATGTCGACGGACATCTCCCAGTCGACGCAGCCATCGGTGATGCTCTGGCCGTAGACCAAGGGCCGTCCGGGAACGAGATCCTGGCGTCCGAAGGCGAGATGACTTTCGATCATGACGCCGATGATGCGCCGCTCGCCCGCCTCGATCTGGCGCGACACGTCCTCGACCACCAGCTTCTGGTTCTCCGGCTTCTTGGAGCTGTTCGAATGGCTGGCATCGATCATGACCAGGGGCGAAGCAGCCGAGCGGCTGGCTTCGGCGCAGGCAGAATCGACGTTTGCGGCGTCGTAATTGGGCGTTTTGCCGCCACGCAAGATGATGTGGCAATCCTGATTGCCGGTGGTGGCCGCGATGGCCGAACGCCCCTCCTTGGTGACTGCCAGGAAATGGTGCGGCTGCGAAGCGGACATGACGGCATCGACCGCTATCCGCACATTGCCGTCGGTGCCGTTCTTGAAGCCTACCGGGCAGGACAGGCCGGAGGCGAGCTCGCGATGGACCTGGCTCTCGGTGGTGCGGGCGCCGATGGCGCCCCAGCCGACCAGATCGGCGATGTATTGCGGCGTGGTCGTATCCAGGAATTCGCAGCCGGCAGGCAGGCCGAGATTGTTGATCTCGAGGAGCAGGCCGCGAGCGAGCCGCAAGCCCTTGTCGATCTCGAAGCTGCCATCGAGGCCCGGATCGTTGATGAGGCCCTTCCAGCCGATGGTCGTGCGCGGTTTCTCGAAATAGACGCGCATGATGATCTCGAGAGTCCCGGCGAGGCGCCGGCGCATGGTGGCAAGCCGGCCCGCATAGTCGCGCGCGGCCAGGGCGTCGTGGACGGAGCAGGGCCCGATGACCACGGCGAGGCGGTCATCTGGCCCATGCAGGATATCGTGAAAGGCACGGCGAGCCTCGCTGACCGTGCGGGTCGCTGCCTTGCCGCGCGGGAATTCGCGCATGACCTCGGCGGGTGTGCTCAATTCCTTGATTTCGCGAATACGAAGGTCGTCGGTGGTGCTCGGCACGGCATGGCTCCTTTGGGGTTCGCCAGCGGCGGCACAAAAAAGCCGCCAGGGGGCTGGCGGCTTTCGGGACGTCTTTGCTTTCAATCTTTAGATCGAACGCAGCCCTTGCTCCGCCAGCGATGCCGGGTAGCCAAAAAACCAGAAGCAATAGCTGGCGGGCGCGAGGTTCATGCGCGACATATAAAGGAGAAGCCTTCCGCTTGTCACCTGGGTCTGCCGGCCCGCGACCTTTATTGGATCGGCGCGGCTCGAGAGCCCTTGCGGCGATCGGCAGGCTCGGGACGGGTGAAGGCCCTCGGCCCGCACGCGCCATTGGCGAGGGTTGGCGAAGAGGGCGGAGGGCGGCATCGAGGATGGTGATTAGTGTCCGATTCTGGGTATCGGGCCACTCCGGGAGCGTCGAGCATGACCGCGAAGATCCTGCGAACCCGCATCGTCCACCAGGGCTTTGCGAAACTTCTGGTCGTGACCGTCAAGGATTCGCGCGGGACCGAGTTCGAAAGGGAAATCGAGGATCGGGGGCGCGCGGCGGCGGTGCTGCCCTACGACCCGATCCGTCGCACGGCCCTCCTGGTGCGCCTGCTTCGCGCGCCTGCGCTTTATGCCGAGGGCCTGTCCGAGCTCTTGGAAGCTCCGGCCGGAATGGTCGAGGACGAGCATCCGGCAGAAACGATACGGCGCGAGGCGCTCGAGGAAGTGGGGTTGCGGCTCGGTGCCCTCGAGCACGTGGTGACGGCTTGGAGCTCGCCGGGCCTGTCCTGCGAACGGATCGGACTTTATCTCGCGCCCTATTCGGCCGCGGACCGGGTGGAACAAGGAGGCGGGCTCGCCGTGGAGAACGAGAACATCACGGTCGTCGAAATGCCGCTCGCCCAGCTTTGGTCCCTCGTCGACAGGCAAGAGCTCACCGACCTGAAGACACTCGCTCTGGTGCTCGCCTTGAAGCTCCGTCAGCCGCGCCTCTTCGAGTAGCAACGGTCCTTATTCGTGGTTTCGAGCACCGGCCTGGGCCGCGACGACGGCCGCGAGGCCCAGCGTCGCAAAACCGGTGCGCTCGAGGAAACTGTTCAGGTCGATGACCGCGCGATCATGCGTGCCGATCATCAGCACAATGTCCTGCCAGGCAACCTCGACATCGAAGCTGAGCTTGCGCCGATTGACGTCGACCAGCTTCGCGCGTACCTCGACGAGCGCGCCGGCCGGCGCCGGGGCGACATGGCGGACATGGACGCCCGTCCCGACCGAGGCCTCGCCGCGATCGTAGCACTCGCTGACGCAGCGCTCGGCCGCCCTTTCGATGAGACCGATCAGCGCGGCGGTGCCGAGCACCGTGACCTCGGCATTTCCGAAAGCCTCCGCCGAATGGGACGCGTCGGTCGTGATCGAAAACGAATAGACGAGACCTGGCTCGATGGGCTTCATGGTAGTTTCACGAGGTTTGGGGCGCCGTTAGCGGCGATTGAAAACATCGCGGATCGCCGCCCCCGCGTCAATGGCGCGGGCGCAATAAATCGCTGTGCAAAAGATCACAAGCTCGATTGCGCCGGAGACAGCGAACTCTTGGCCCGCCTCGGATTGGCACGCCGCCCAGCGATTTCAATGATTTAGCTATGGTCGGAGCGAGAGGATTTGAACCTCCGACCCCTAGTCCCCCAGACTAGTGCGCTAACC
>JBIOEK010000471.1:0-3447 GCA_044445925.1 Hyphomicrobiales bacterium | reverse complement strand
TGTCTGGGACTATCATTTCGACCCGCAGACCAATGTCATCGACGTGCATGTGTCGCGGCTGCGCGGCAAGATCGACAAGGGCTTCGACCGCCCGCTGCTGCAGACCGTGCGCGGAGCCGGATATGTGATCCGTGACGGCGCTCGGTAAGCTCGTCCGCACCACGGCCTTCCGGCTGACAGTCGCTTACGCTCTCATCTTTGCGATCATCGCGGCGAGCGTGCTCGCCTATGTCGCCTGGAACGGAAGGCGCCTCGTCGAGCAGGGCATGCGCGAGACGGTGGATGCCGAGGTCAACGGCCTCATCGACCAGTTTCGCTCCGGCGGCGTCAGGCGCATCATCGTCAGCGTCGAGCAGCGTACCCGCAGGCCCGGTTCCTCGCTCTACCTTGTCACCACCTTCGCGGGCGAATCGCTGGCCGGCAACGTGGCGCGCCTGCCGGCAAGCGTGCTCACCGCCGCCGGGGACACTCCCGACACGCCCTATGAACGCCTCGACGATCCCGACGACCTCACCCACCATGCCTATGTCCGCGTCTTCGTCCTGCCAGGCGGCTTTCGCCTCGTGGTCGGGCGCGATCTCGAGGAGCTCAACAGCCTCGGCTCGGCGGTCAGGCGCGCTTTCGTGCTGGCCCTTGTCGTGCTCACGGCTTGCGGCCTGGTCGGAGGCTTCGTGGTGGCGCAGCGCGTATTGGCACGCATCGATTCCATGACGGCGAGCGCCAATGCCATCATGGCGGGCGAACTCGCCAAGCGTCTGCCGCTCTCGGGCTCGAATGACGAGCTCGACCGCCTCGCCTCATCGCTCAACGCCATGCTCGACCGCATCGGCGAGCTGCTGACCGGCCTCAAGGAGGTGTCGGACAATATCGCCCACGACCTCAAGACCCCGCTGACGCGCTTGCGCAACGGGGCCGAGGAAGCCTTGCGCCTGGCGGGGAGCCCGCAGGACTATCGCCAGGCCCTCGAGCGAACCATCGAGGAGAGCGACAATTTGATCCGCGTCTTCAACGCGCTCTTGATGATCGCGCGGGCGGAGGGGGGGCGCGTGGTGGAGAATATGGCGCAATTCGACGCGGCCGAGATCGCCCGCTCGGTGGTCGAGCTCTACGAGCCCTTGGCCGAGGAGGCCGGGGTTGCACTCTCGGTCCAGGCGCCGGGGGCGCTCAAGGCACATGGCAACCGCGAGCTCGTCGGCCAGGCGCTCGCCAACCTCGTCGACAACGCGCTGAAATACGCAAAGCCCTGCGAGGCCGGAGCGCAACCCTCCGCGCCGGCGTTCGAGATTCAAGTGACCGCCCGCGCCAATGGCGCGGGCTATGCGGAAGTATCGGTCGCAGATCACGGTCCGGGCATTCCGGCGGCCGATCGCGAACGCGTCCTCGAGCGCTTCGTGCGGCTCGAGTCGAGTCGCAGCCGGCCGGGTTTCGGCCTGGGGCTCAGCCTCGTCAATGCGGTCATGCGCCTGCATGGCGGCTCGCTGAAGCTCGAGGACAACCATCCGGGCCTGCGCGCCACCTTGTCCTTCCCGCCGCCATTGGCCGGCGCGGCCACGTGAACGACGCCGGCATCGAGGAGGCTCACCGTCAAGATCACGGCCGGGAGAGCTTGGCCGCGCGCCTCGCCGCGGCGCCTCGCCTGCCGCCGCGCGGGCGGGCGGACGCGCTTGGCGTCGTGCTGGAGGGCGTCGAGGACGAGAAGCTGCGCGCCCGCCTGGCTGGCCTAATCCCGCCCAAGGGCGGGGCTGCCCGCCTGCTCGGTGCCATCCTCAGTCACTCGCCGTTCCTGACGCGCATCGTCACCACCCATCCCGACTGGCTTCTCGAGATGCTGACCGAGCCGCCATCGCTCCATCTCGATCGGCTGATCGAGCGCATGCGGGAGGCCTGCGCTGGCGCCACGCGCGACGACGAGATCATGCCGGCGCTGCGCCAGGCGCGCCAGCGCGTGGCGCTTCTGGTAGCGCTCGCCGATCTCGGCGGCGTCTGGACGCTCGATGAGGTCACCGAGGCTCTGACGCGCCTTGCCGACGGCGCCGTCTCGCTCGCCGTCGATCACGTGCTGCGCGATGCCCATCGCTCCGGCCGGCTGGCCCTGGGCGATCCCCGGCGCCCGGGCGAGGGCTCCTCCTACGTGCTGATCGCCATGGGCAAGCATGGCGCGCGCGAGCTGAATTATTCGAGCGATGTCGATCTCATCGCATTGCATGATCCCTCTGGCGCAAGGGTCGGGCCGGGAGTCGAGCCCGACGCCTTGTTCGCGCGCCTGACGCATCACCTCGTCCGCCTGCTGCAATCGCGCACCGCGGACGACTACGTGCTGCGCGTCGATTTGAGGCTGCGCCCGGATCCGTCCTCGACGCCGCCCTCGGTGCCGCTCCCGGCCGCCTATCAATACTATGAATCCGTCGGCCAGAACTGGGAGCGCGCCGCCTTCATCAAGGCGCGCCCCGTCGCCGGCGACATCGCTATGGGCCGGCGCTTCCTCGCCGAGCTCACGCCCTTCATCTGGCGGCGGCATCTCGATTTCCAGGCGATCGCGGCGCTTCGCGGGCTGTGGCGCGATGTGCGCGCCGTGCATGGGGAGGACGAAGCGATCAGCGGGCGCAACGTCAAGCTCGGCCCGGGGGGCATTCGCGAATGCGAGCTCGCCACGCAGGCGCTGCAGCTCGTCTTCGGCGGCCGGGATCCTCGGCTGCGCGGATCGCGCACGCTGCCCATGCTCAAGGCCCTCGCCGAGGCCGGCCACCTCCCCAAGGAGGCGCGCAAGCGTCTCGCGAGCGCCTATGTGTTCCTGCGCACGGTCGAGCACCGGCTGCAGATGCGCAATGACGAGCAGACGCAAGTGTTGCCGCGCGACGGCGCCGATCTCGAGGATTTCGCCCGCTGGTGCGGCTTTGCCGGCGCCAAGGCTTTCGAGAAGGAGTTCGCGGCCAGAACCTCCGAGGTGCGCTCCGAGGCGCAAAAGGCCTTCGGGGCGCGCGAGGCGCCGGACCAGGAAGCCGCCGCGAGCTTCACGACGAAGTCGCTTGCCGCCATGGGCTTTCGCCGTCCCGCCGAATGCTTGCGCCTGATCGCGAGCTGGGCTGCGCCGCCGAGGCAGGTCACGGCGCGCAGCGTCAGGACGCGCCAGGCGTTGACCGTGCTGCTCGCCGATCTCGTCTCGGCTTTCGCCTTGACCGACGATCCGGACGCCGCCATCGCCGCCTTCGATCGGACCTTCGATCGCATGGCGGCGCCCACGGAGCTGTTCTCGATCCTCGCCGAGAGCGAGAAGCTGCGCCGGCTGTTCGCGGCCCTTCTCGGCTCTGCGCCTCGCCTCGCCGAGGCCATCGTGCAGCGGCCGCACCTCCTCGACATCTTCATCGATGTGCGGGCGCTCTCGGAGGCCCAGACGCCGCGGCGCGTCGAGAATCGCGTCGCGTCGCGGGTCGCCGCCGCCACCTCGCA
>JBIOEK010000470.1:0-3451 GCA_044445925.1 Hyphomicrobiales bacterium | reverse complement strand
CTAGCCACCGCGACGACCTTCGCGCCCTGCGCCGCGAGCACCCTTGCGAAGCGATGTCCGAGGCCGGAGGAGGCGCCGGTCACGAGCGCGACCTCTCCGGAAAGATCGAATAGGGAAAAAGCGGTCATGCTGTGGGGCCTTGGCTCGGTTCAAAGGGCAGGGCGCAGTCTGCGCGCCCGTCCTGCTTCGTCAAGATGTCCGCTCCATCGGGCGGCGTCGGCGGGGAGGGCGCTTTCCTTCAATATTTCCTCTCCGGATATCCTCTCTTTTCTTGGCCGCCCCTGCGGCGGCCGTCTCGGTCGGAGAGGCTCAGGCCTTTCGAGCCGGGATGGCAGGCACAGGGCCTGCCATGACGCCGGAAGCTCGCCACCACGCCAGAAGCTCACTTGGCGCGCTCATGGCCCGCCCTTCCGGCCCAGCCGGCCAGGAAAGCTCCCCCGACGATCAGGCAGGCGGCGACCGCAAGGCTCCAGCCGGCCTGCGCGAAGCCGGCGAGCACCAGGATCAGGGTCGAAAGGGGCGGGGAGGCGTAGGAGGCGACGCCCAGGAAACGCAGATCGCCCTTCTTGACGCCGATATCCCAAAGATAGAAGGCAAGCCCGACGGGGCCAAGCCCAAGCGCCAGGACGGCGAGCCATTGGCCGGCGCCGGCCGGCCAGACGCTGCGTTCGAAGGCGAGGTGGCAGATGAGCGCGAGGAGGGAGGTCGCGAGGCAGAAGCCGGCGACGGCGTCGGTCGGCACCTTGCCGAGGCGCCGCGACAAGACCGAATAGCCCGACCAGACGAAGGCGCAGCCGAGCGCCAGGAGATAGCCCGGCACAAACTTCGTCTCGAGCGCGAGGTCGCCGCCCCGGCCGGTCACCAGGACGATCACGCCCATGAGGCCGAGAAGGGTCCCAACGATTTGGCCCGCGCGCAGCTTCTCGTCCGGCAGGACGGCCGAGAACAGCACGATCAGAAGTGGCCACAGATAGGCGATCAGCCCGGCTTCGGCGGGAGGCGCGAGGCGCAAGGCCGCGAAATAGAGCGCGTGATAGCCGAACAGCCCGCCGACCCCGACGAGCCAGACGAGCGGGCCTTGGCGCAAGGCACGCGCCGAGCCGGGTCTCAGCGCCAGGCTCACGGCGCCGGCGCCGCCCCCGATCGCGAAGGTCATGGCCGCGAGCTGGAAGGGGGGAATCTCGCCCGTGGCCACGGTCAGGACCGCGAGCAGCGCCCAAAGACCGATCGCGCCGCAACCGATGAGCGTCGCTTGTGGTGGGCTCATTGGCGTGGGCTCACGAGACGGCGAGATAGCGCATGCGCAGCTCCTCATCGGCCATCAGCCCGGCCATCGGCCCGAAATGGCGCATGACGCCGCGCTCGAGCAGCACGACGCTGTCGGCGATCGCGGCGAGGAAAGCGAGGTTCTGCTCCGAGACGATCATGGTCAGCTTCTGCTGCTTCAGCGCCAGCATCGCCTTGGCCATCTCCTCGACGATCACCGGCGCCAGTCCCTCGGACGGCTCGTCGATGAGGATGAGGCGCGGATTGCCCATGAGGGTGCGCGCAATGGTGAGCATCTGCTGCTCGCCGCCGGAGAGCTGCCCGGCCGAGCGGTCGAGCGAGCGTCCGAGGTTCGGGAAGAGCGCGATGAGGCGCTCTTTGGTGAAGGGCTCGCGCCCATCCGTGGCAGGCCTCGCGCCGACCTCGAGATTCTCCGCGACCGAGAGGTCGGTGAAGATGCGCCGCTCCTCGGGCACGTAGCCTACGCCCTGGCGCGCGATGCGATAGGGCTCGAGGCCCGCGATATCGCGTCCCTCGAAAGCGATGCGGCCGGAGGATGGCGGGACGAGGCCGATGATGGCCTTCAAGGTCGTCGACTTGCCGGCGCCGTTGCGTCCGGCGAGCGCCACGATCTCGCCTTCCCGCGCCGCGAAGGAGACGCCGTGCAGGATCTGCGCCCTGCCGTAGAAGACGTCGATGTCTTCGACCGCGAGCATCGGCGTCCCGGCCATCAACGCGCCCCTCGGGTTAGGCCGGCGCCGAGATAGACGGCGCGCACCGCGGGGTCAGCCCTGATCGCCTCGGGCCTGCCTTCGGCGAGGATCGCTCCGCGGTCGAGCACGATGATGCGGTCCGCATGGGCGAACACCACATCCATGTCGTGCTCGGTGAACAGCACCGCGATGCGGTCGAGCTTCGCGAGGCTTGCCGCGAGCCCCATCAGCTCGACGCGCTCGCTAGGCGCCATCCCGGCGGTCGGCTCGTCCATCAAGAGGAGCTTCGGCGCGCCGGCGAGCGCGATGGCGAGCTCGATCCGCTTGAGATCCCCATAGGCGAGGATGGCGCAGGGGCGTTGCGCCTGCTCGCGCATGCCGACGCGCTCGAGGATGGCGTCGGCCTCCTCCTTGAAGCTTTCGCCCATCCGGCCGACGAAGCGCCAGAGAAGCCCGGCCTTGGCATTGAGCGCGACCTGGACGTTCTCGCGCACCGTCATCGAGGCGAAGGCCGAGGTGAGCTGGAAGCTGCGCCCGACGCCGCGCCTCCATAAGAGGCGAGGCGGCTTGCCGGTCATGTCCTGCCCTTCGAGGCGCACGCGCCCGGCATCGGGCTTGAGCTGCCCGCCGATCATGTTGAAGCAGGTGGTCTTGCCGGCCCCATTGGGCCCGATTAGCGCCACCGCCTCGCCGGCGGCGACGCAGAGGTCGACGCTGCGCACCGCCTCGACGCCGCGAAAGCGCTTCACCAGGCCGTCGGCCTTGAGGATGACGCCGGTCATGGGGGACCGTTGCCAAACGTCCACGCTGTCATTCCCGGCCGAGCGGCACCAAGGCCGCGAGGGCAAGGGGATCCAGGAATCTTCGTCCAATGGATCCCCTTCCCTCGCCGCTGCGCGGCTCGCCGGGGATGACACCCGTGTTTGCAAAAGTCTCTCATTCGGCGGGGTCGAAAACGCGGCGTCTCGCATTGACCCAATGCGCAAGGAGCCCCGCGATCCCCGTTGGAGCGACCAGCACCAGAAGCAGGATAATGGCGCCAAGCAGCGCCCGCCAATAGGGCAGGCGCGCCATCAGCTCGGCTTCGAGCCCGCCGAAGGCGAAGGCGCCGATGACCGGCCCCGAGAGCGAGGCGATGCCGCCGAGAAGCACCATGATCAAGGCATCGACGGATTTGCCGATGGCGAGATAGGTCGGGAACACCGAGCCCTTGGCGAAAGCGTAGAGGCCGCCGGCGAGGCCGGCAAAACCGGCGGCGATGACGAAGCCCGCCCAGCGCATCCTTTGCACATCGATGCCTGAGGCTTCGGCGCGCCTCGCATCGTCGCGCGCGGCCCTCAGCCCGTAGCCGAAGGGCGAGAAGGCGATGATGCGCAGGGCCCCGAGCGCGAGCGTCGCCACGGCGAGCGTCAGCAGGAGATAGGCACCCTTGGAGGCGAAGGCAGGTTCCGGCCAGACGCCGAGAATGCCGT
>JBIOEK010000469.1:0-3458 GCA_044445925.1 Hyphomicrobiales bacterium | reverse complement strand
GAGCGCCTCCGCCATCGCCTTTTCGCCGGCCGCCTCGTCCCAATCATATTCGACGACATGGCCGTTGCCCGTTCGCCATCCCGCCGAGCGGAACATGGGCGCGAGGCAGACGCGCAGTCCGCTTTCCGCCGCCAGGTCGATCCAGCCCTCATGCGGCATTGAAATATCCGCGACCGTCGTGACGCCGGACAACAGCATCTCGCTATAGGCGACGCGCGTGCAGGCGGGCTTCGAAGCGGGATCGGAGCGGAAGATCGGCATGTATTCGTAGAGGGAGGAATTGTAGAGGCCAGGGCTGCCCAGCTCCTCGTTCAGGCCGCGATACATCGGCTCCGTCGAGGGATGGGAATGAATATCGACGAGGCCGGGCATGACCATCAGGCCATGCCCGTCGATCACCGTATCCGCCTTCCCCTCATAGCCTCGCCCGACGAAGTCGAGCTTACCGTCCGAGAAAACGATATCGCCGCCAACGAGATAGACATGCGTCTTGGCCGCTGCATCCCAGGCGACGACGCGATCGGCGCCGAGGATCAGCGTCGTGCCGGCGGCCTGCATCGGATCGACCGTCGAAGATTTCGCCGTCGAATGTTTCGTCGTCGGAGACTTCGTCGTCAGAGATTTGGCCATCACGCCGCTTTCTCGCGCGCGGCCTCGCAGGCTGCGTAATGAGCCGCGATCTCGCGGCCGGTAGCGATCCACACATCGCCATGCGATTGCGCGTAGGCGAGGAATTCGCGCAGCAGGCGCAGCCGCATCGGGCGGCCGCTGACCTGCGGGTGCAGCACAGTGGTGACCATGGCGCCCCAGTCGCGCACCTCGTCGAGCTCGTCCTTCCACATGGACAGCACATGCTCGCGCGGAAAGATCGAGCGGGGCGAGAAGCGGGCGCTCAAACCATGCATCCAATCATCGTAGCTCGAGGTCACCGGGATCTCAATCACGCCCGGCCTGCCGTCGGCAAGCAACTGGCGATAGGGGCGGACATCGTCGCGCCAGGAGGAGGAGTAGAGGATGCCGCGCCTCTTGAGGCTCGACCGCAATTCCTCGCAACTCTCGCCAAAGGGCGCGCGATAGCCGACCGGCACCACGCCGAGCCTTCGCTTCAAGGTCTCGAAGCCGCGCTCCAACTCCTCCTCGATGAAGGGATCGCCGGGGTCGGGCAGAAGATGATGGAAGCCGTGATGGCCGATCTCGTGGCCTGAATTCAAGATCTCCTCGGCCATGGCGGGATGCGCCTCGACCGACCAGCCGGTGATGAAGAAGGTCGCCTTCAGCGAAAGGTTGCGCAAGAGCTCGAGCAGCTTCGGCGTGCCTACGCGTGCTTCATATCCGCCAAACGACATGGTGACGAGGCGATCGGCATGCGCAGGATCCTTGCTGGTCCAGGCGCTCTCCGCGTCGACATCGAAGGAGAGGAACATAGCGGCCCGATTCCCATCGGGCCAGGGGAAGAGCGGCGCCGGGGGCGCCTTGTTGGCCGGTGCCAGAGGAACGCCATCCCACTTCCTATTGTCCGGCATTGATCGTCGCCTTCTCCACTGCGCCCTCGGACAGCTTCCATTTGTCGAGGATCTTCTTATAGCTGCCATCGGCGACGAGCTTATCGAGCGCCTCCGCGATCGCCTGCTGCAATTCCGTCGCATCCTTGGCGATGCCGATGCCGGTGAGCTGGCTCGAGATCCGCTCGCCGACCGCCGCATAGGCACCTGGCTCGAGCGACATCACATAGGGCAAGGTTTCATTGCCCTGCATGGCGGCATCGACGCGGCCTTGCTTGAGCTGCGTGCGCGCATCGCCGGAGCCTTCGGTGCCGACCACCGTGATGGCCGGCTTGCCGGCGGGCTTGCAATTGGCGTCGCTCCAGGCGGCGATCTCGCCCGGGAAGGAGGTGCGGCGGCTGGTGCCGACCGACTTGCCGCAGAGCGCCAGCATATCGGGGAACTCCTTGGCCCTCACCGCTTGCACGAAGAATTGCGGGCCCGATCTCAGATAATCGACGAAGCTCACCTTGTCGTGGCGGCTCGCCAGATCGGTCATGCCCGACATGATGATATCGACGCGTCCGGTATCGACGGCCGACACCATCTGCTCGAAGCTCGTCTCCTGCCATTGCAGCTTGACGCCGAGCTTCGCCGCGATGGCATTGCCGAGATCGACATCGAGTCCCGTAAGCTCATTGGTCGCCGGATCGCGCAGATCGAGCGGGGGATAATTCGGCACAATCGCCGCGATGATGGTGCCGCGCGCCTTGATGGCGGCCGGCAACTCGGCGGCCCATGCCGGCAGCGCGGCCATCAGCAGGAAGGCAGAAAGCACGGACTTCTTCATGAGGTTGCTCCCGATTTCTCTTTAGGTTTCTTATCGATCGACGCCTGTCTATTGCCGGGCGATGATATCGGCGGCCGAATTCCCTTCGACCTCGAACTTCTGGAGGATCGCCGCATAGGCACCGTCGGCGACGGACGCCTTCAGCGCCGATTTGATGATATCGCGCAGCTCCGTCGCATTCTTGGGGAAAGCCATGGCGATCATCAGCCCGGTCGAGAAGGCTTGGCCGACCTTCACATAGATGCCGGGCTCGAGCTTCATCGTGTAGGGCACGGATTCGCTGCTCTGCACGATGGCATCGACGCGGTTCTGGCGCAGCTCGAGGCGCGCCGCGGGCGTGCCCTCGGTCGCCTCGATCTTGAGGGCTGGCTTGCCGGCAGCCACGCAATTCTTGTCGCTCCACTCGCGCATCACCGCGTCGAAGCCGTTGCGGCGATTGGCACCGACCGTCTGCCCGCAGAGATCGGCGAGCGTCGGTATCGGCGCGTGGCTCGCGAGCGCATAGACCTGGATGCCCGAGCGCAGATAGTCGACGAAGTCGAGCTTGGTCGCGGGCTCCGGCAGGTCGAGCAGGCTCAAGGCCATGTCGACCCGGCCCGTGACGAGCGCGTTGGTCGCGGATTCATAGGAGACCTCCTGCCACTCGATCCCGACGCCGAGCTTCTTGCCGAAATAGCTCGCGAGATCGACATCGATGCCGGCGAGCTGGTTGTCCTCCGGGCGCTTATAGGCCATGGGCGGGAAGGAAGCGAAGAGCGCGATGACGAGCTTCCGCTTGGCCGTGATCGCGTCGGGCAGCTTCTGGGCCTCAGCTGCGCCCGCGGCCAGCAGCAGGCAGATGGCGAGGGCCAGTCTTTTCATATGAATGCTCCCACGTTCCTTTTTCCCTCTTGTGCCGCTACGCCGGGCGCGCCTTCGATAGCGGCGAATGCGGGAGAAGGATGAGCGGGCTCCCTCACGCCAGCACCGCCGACAGGAAGGCTTGCGTGCGGGCCTCGCGCGGCGAGCCCAGGACCTCGACCGCTGGACCCGACTCGACGATGGCGCCGTGATCCATGAACACCACCCGGTCGGCGACCTCGCGCGCAAAGCCCAATTCATGCGTCACGACGATCATGGTCATGCCG
>JBIOEK010000468.1:0-3465 GCA_044445925.1 Hyphomicrobiales bacterium | reverse complement strand
GATGCGCCTGATGAGCAAGCTCTCCAGCTCGAAGAAAGTGCCGGCGGGCAATACATAAAGCTGCCCCTCGGCTGGCGGCAGCCCCTCGTCGGTGGCGAGATATTCGCCATGCACGATGAACTCGGCCGCGGCGCGCGTGCCATCTTCATTCGCCATGACGACAATCTTCTCCAGTCGCTCCTTGTAACAGCGCGCCATATGGGCACAGAACTCGGCGAAGAGCGCCTTTCCGACGCGCCTTTCGCCCTGGTTCTCGTCGTGGCGCACATCCTCGGCAAGGCAGCCGAGCATGCCGGCCGCATCGCCGGCATTGAAGGCGTCGTAGTAGCGGCGGATGAGGGCTTCGGCGGTCCTTCGCGGCATATCGGGCTCCCGATGGGTCCCCGCGCTCTTAGCATCACGGGGCGGCCCGGCGCGAGCGCCTCGGTTGGGCTCGAGGAGCTGTAGCCACGGCAAGGCTCGATCGAACATCATGCTCTAAGGTATAAGGACGACGCTTCCCGTGGTGCGGCCGCCCTCGAGGTCGAGATGGGCGCGTGCGGCCTCGCGCAGCGGGTATCGCGCCCCGATCGACACCGGAAAGCCCGAGGCCAAGAGATCGAGAACCTCCTTGGCCGCTTCGCGGCAGACGGCGTCCTCGCTCATATAGGCCATCACGCTCGGCCGGCTGAGTGTCGCCGCCCGCAACTGGTTGAGGTCGAGCGGGGGGATGGGGCCGCCGGCTTGGCCGATGCTCGCCACGACCCCGAAGGGCTTGAGGCAATTGATGCTGCGCAACAACATGTCGCCGCCGATCCCGTCGATTGCGGCGTCGACGCCGCGGCCCCGCGTGATCTCGCGCACCCTCGCGACCACATCCTCCTCGCGATGCATGATCACGTGTCGGGCTCCGCACTCATCGGCGATCCGAGCCTTGTCGCGCGAACCGACCGTGGCGATGACCTCGGCGCCGAGGCGCGTTGCCCAGCGCGTCAGGAATTGGCCGAGGCCACCGGCCGCGGCGTGCACGAGCAGCGTGTCGCCCGGCCGCACGGGGCAGACGCGCCGCAGCAGCATCCGCGCCGTGATGCCGCGCGCCAGCGCAGCTGCGGCCGTCAGCGAGGGCACGTCGTTTGCAAGGCGTAGCGCACGATGCGCCGGCAGCAGCCGGTGCGACGCGTAGGCGCCGACGGGCGCGCCCGCATAGGCGACCCGGTCACCCGCATGTAAGGTGGTGACGCCTTCGCCCACGGCCTCGACAACACCGGCCCCTTCGATGCCGAGAACCGCCGGCAGGGCCGGCAGCGGATAGAGGCCTGTGCGGTGATAGATGTCGATGAAGTTCACGCCGACCGCTTCTTGGCGCAGCAGGATCTCCTTCGGCCCAGGCTCGGGCAATTCCACCTCGACCGCCTCCAGCATCTCGGCGCCGCCCGGAGCCTTCAATCGAACCTGCGTGACCATGCGCCCATCCTCCTATGTTCAGGAGAAGGTAGGGATGACAGCTTGCGCGAAAACCCCGATAATCCGCACATTCGTTGTGAGAAAATGCACCGATGTTCGATTGGGAAGATCTGCGCCATTTCGTGGCCTTGGCGCGCTATGGGGCGCTGTCGGAGGCGGCGCGGCGCCTCGAGGTCGACCATGCGACCGTCGGCCGCCGCGTCGCCTCGCTCGAAAAGGCGCTGGCGCTGCGGCTCGTCGACAGGCTGCCGCGCCGCTATTCGCTGACGCCCGAGGGGCAGGCGATCGCCGGCCTTGCAGGCGAGATCGAGCAGAGCGCCTTCGCCATCGAGCGGATGGCCAGGGGGCTCACCTCCAGGCTTTCGGGCAAGGTGCAGGTGAGCGCACCGCCCGCTTTCGCGAGCCAGTTCCTGGCGCGCCGGGTTTGCCTGCTGCGCCAGCGTCACCCCGGCATCGAGCTCGTGCTCGCGGGCGACAAGCGTAGCGTCTCGCTCGGGCGGCGCGAGGCCGATCTCGCCATCCGCCTGTCGCGGCCGCAGGAGCGTGGCGGCTACGTGCGCAAGATCGGGAGCCTGGGCTTCGCATTCTACGCGGCGCGCGGCTACGCGGAGGGAAGGCCTGCCGAAGCCTTCGAGTTCGTAGGTTACGACGACGACCTCGAGCATCTGCCCCAGGAGCGCTTTCTGCATGAGTTCGCGGGCGAGCGCCCCTTCGTGTTCCGCTCGAACGACATGGTGAGCCTGCAGGCGGCCGCGCGCGACGGGCTCGGCGTCGCGCTCCTGCCGAGCTTCATGGCCGAGCCCGACGAGACGCTCGTTCGGCTCGAAGGCCCGCGGCATGCCTTCAGCCGCGACCTCTTTCTCGTCGTGCATGGCGATCTGCGTCGCTCGCCGCCGATCCGCGCCGTCATGGATTTCCTCGCCGAGGCGATCGGGGAGGCGTTTCCGATCGAGAGGTGAGGGGCCCGTTCAGCACACTGTGTCGGCGAAGGGCAGCGCGACGACTTGGTGATCGTTGAGCTCTCGGCTGCGAACCCTGATCTCTCAATGGCCATGAGGATGCGGTTGTGCTATGTTGTATACAGCCGCTCACAGGAACCAAGACCCATGCCCAGCGCAACATTGACCGTGCGACTGTCGCAAGAGGTGAAGGATCAACTCGCGCAGCTTTCCCAGAGCACAAGGCGGACGCGCTCCTTTCTCGCGGCCGAAGCCATATCCTCTTATGTGGCTCGTGAAATCCAGATCGTCGAAGGGATCAAGCGCGGTCTCGCTGACATGAAGGCTGGGCGCCTCGTCGCGCATGCAGACGCGATGACCGAGATCGCGAACCTGATCGAAGAGGCCGAACGGGGCCGCGGGTGAAGAGGCGAGTTCTCTGGTCGCGAGACGCGCTGGACGAATTCAAGGAGATCATTGCCTATATTGCACGCGACAATTCGCGTGCGGCGCGCAAGGTCGCAACGATCATTCGCACCACAGGAGATCGGCTCGGCTCACTGGCGACAGGACGTAGGGGCCGAGTGAGCGGCACCTATGAAAGATCGGTGAGGGGGCTACCCTATATCGTCGCTTATGGTCTTGAACGCCTGCCGGAGGGCGGAGAGGCGGTCGTGATCCTTCGCGTCATTCATGCCTCACGGAACTGGCCCGACGAAGATTGGCCCGAGAGTGGCGGCCGCTCGTGACCCGTGCCGGTCCACGACCCCGTTCGAGGATCGACCACCCTGTTGTCCTGAGATACCCGCCCTACCTCGCGAATTTCTTGTATTTCAAGCGGTGCGGGATGATGGTGTCGGTGCCGAGCCGGCGCATCTTGTCTTCCTCGTAATCGGCGAAGTTGCCCTCGAACCATTCCACATGGCTGTCGCCCTCGAAGGCCAGCATATGGGTGGCGATGCGGTCGAGGAAGAAGCGGTCATGCGAGATGATGACGGCGCAGCCGGCGAATTCCTCGAGCGCCTGCTCCAGCGCCCGCAAGGTATCGACATCGAGGTCGTTGGTGGGCTCGTCGAGGAGGAGG
>JBIOEK010000467.1:0-3466 GCA_044445925.1 Hyphomicrobiales bacterium | reverse complement strand
TGGCAGATGTCCTCCGGCACGTCGACGACGACGGGGCCGGGCCTGCCCACGGTCGCGACCGCGAAGGCGCGGCGCATCGCTTCGGGGATGCGCGAGACGTTTTCGACGCGGATCAGCTCCTTGACGGCCGGCCGCAGAATCTCGATCTGGCGCGCCTCCTGGGTCATGTTCTTCATGGCGTGCTCGCGATGCGCGTCGCCGACCAGGACCACGAGCGGCGTGCCGGCATTGAGCGCCTCGACGAGACCGGTGACGAGATTGGTCGCACCGGGTCCCAGCGTCGCATCGGCGAGGCCGACGCGTCCCGACACTTTGGCATAGGCGTCGGCCGCGAAGACCCCGGCGCGCTCGTCATTGATCAGATGGTGGTCGAGGCCAAGCCGGCGGGCCGCGTCATAGAAGGGCAGGAGCTGGAAGCCGCCCATGCCGAACATCGGCCCGCCATGGAAGGCCCGGATCATGCGAGCGAGCGCCTCGCCGCCGGTCATCTCGTTGGTGCTCACGATGGCGCTCCTTCCCGTGCGCTGCCTTCGACCAGCCGGCGCGCGGCGGCGGCGATCGCCGGTTCCTGCACCCTCGCCGCGTCCTCGACAGGGGGCGCATAGCCGATGGGAACTCGCGGCGCTCCGAGACGCTTGACCGCGACCGCCCCGCCGAAGGTCTCGGCGATGGTCGCGACGATCTCGGCGCCGAAGCCCCCGACCGAGACGGCCTCATGGACAACCAGCAACCTCCTGGTCTTGGCGACGCTCTCGCATATGAGGCGCTTGTCCCATGGCCAGATGGTGCGCAGATCGATCAGCTCGGCCTCGATCCCCTCCCTCGCCAATATCTCCGCGGCGCGGGCCGCGACATGCACCTGGTTCGACCATGATACGAGGGTGAGGTCCTTTCCCTTGCGCACAAGCCGTGCCTTCCCGAGCGGCACGGTGAAATCGGCATCGTCCGGCACCTCGCCCTCGAAGCCCCACAGATTCTTGTGCTCCATGTAGACAACGGGATCGTCGCAGCGGATCGCCGACTTGAGCAGGCCCTTATTGTCGGCCGGCGTCGCCGGGCAGACGACGACGAGGCCCGGCACATGGGCATACCAAGCCTCGAGCGATTGCGAGTGCTGGGCGGCGGAGGAGCGCCACATGCCGATCGGCTCGCGCACCACGATGGGCACGCGGGCCTGGCCGCCGAACATGAATCGCGCCTTCGCAGCCTGATTGACGAGCTCGTCCATGGCGCAGAGGGCGAAATCGGAAAAGCGCATCTCGACCACGGGCCGCGTGCCCATCATCGCCGCCCCGACCGAGACGCCGAGGATGGCGGCTTCCGAGATCGGCGCGTCGGAAATGCGTTCAGGGCCGAAAATCTCGGCGAGGCCGCGATACTGGCCGAAGACGCCGCCGCGCCCGAGATCCTCGCCCAAAGCCCACACCGTGGCGTCGCGACGCATCTCCTCTTCGAGAGCCTGCCGGCTCGCTTCGAGATAGGACATCCTCGTCATCAGAACGCGTCCTCGCGCGGGGAACCCACATCCTGCACATCGGTGAAGGCTGCTTCAGCCGAGGTAAACGGCGCGGCCCTTGCGCTCGCATAGGCCGCCTCCATCTCGGCAAGCGCCTCGCCCTTGTCCGCGTCGAGCGCCGCGGCTTCGACGCCGGCAAAGATCAAGAGCTCGCGGACGCGCTTGATCGGGTCGTTTTCCTTCTGCGCCTCGACCTCGCCCTTGGGCCTGTAGGTCGCGGGATCGGCGCCCGTATGACCGGTGATGCGATAGGTCCTGGCATGCAGGAAGCGCGGCCCCTCCCCTGCCCGCACGGCCGCCACGAGATCGGCCGCCGCGGCCTCGACCGCGACGACGTCATTGCCGTCGACCTCGGTCGCCGGCACGCCGAGCGCCCGCGCCCGCTCCGAGAGGCCAGGGCCCGCCGTCATGGTGCGGGTCTTCGTGGTCGCTGCGTAGCCATTGTCCTCGCAGACGAACAGCACCGGCAGCTTGAAGACCGCCGCCCAGTTGAGCCCTTCGAGGAAGGGGCCGCGATTGGTGGCGCCGTCGCCGAAGAAACAAACGACGATACGGTCTTCGCGCTTGAGCTTCAGCGCATGGGCCGCGCCCGCCGCGATCACGATATTGGCTGCCACCACGCCGTTCGCGCCTAGCATGCCCACGCCGAAATCGGCAATGTGCATCGAGCCGCCCTTGCCGCCGCAAGTCCCGCCGACCTTGCCGAGCAGCTCATGGAACATCGCCGTCGAGGATGCGCCCTTGGCAAGCGTATGGCCATGGCCGCGATGCGTCGACAGCAGGAGGTCGCGTTTCGTCAAATGGGCGATCACGCCCGCCGCCACCGCCTCCTGGCCAATCGAGGGATGGATGGCGCCGAGCACCAGCTTGTCGGCGAGCGCCCGCAGCGCCACCTCCTCGAGTGTGCGGATGCGGTGCATCAGGAGGTGATGGGCGCGCAGGCGCTGCACATCGACATTCGCCAATCTGGCCTGCGTCATGCGCGTTTCACTCCGCTGCTATGCCGGGAGAACTGGACAAGGAGCCTTCGAGGGCATCTGCCTCCTCCCGCAGAAGGCGCAAAAGCTCGCGCAGCCGGTCCTTGCCCATGCGCTCCTTGATGGCCGCGATGCTCAAGGAGGCGAAGGGTTCGCCTTCGGGGCCGCGCACCACGACGCCGATGGCATTCATGGCGGCTACGATGCGCCCTTCGTTCAACGAATAGCCGGCGCGCCTTGTACGCGCGACGAGAGCTTTCAGCTCGCTCACCTCGAAGCCGCGATAATCCTTCAGCCAGCTCGCGTTTTGCCTGAGGACGGAAGCGATCGCCTCGTCCGACAAGGCGGCCAACAAGGCGAGGCTGCCCGCGCCGACCCCTAAGGGACGCCGGTCGCCGATATCGAGCGTCAAGGTGCGTACCGGGAAGCCGCCGGCCGCGCGAGCCACGCAAATTGCGGCAGGGCCTTCGCGCACCGAGGCGAAGACGGTGTCGCCGGTCGCCTCCGCGAGCCGCGCCAGCGCCGGCTGCATGATCGCGGCTGCGTGGTCGTGCAGCGCCGAGCCGCCGAGTGCGATGGCGCCGGCACCCAGCCGATAGCGTCGAGCCGGAAGTTGCTGATAGGCAAAGCCCACATTGACCAGTGCGCCGAGAAGGCGATGCACCGTGCCTTTGCTCAAGCCCGTGGCTTCGCTAATCTCGGTGACGCCGGCCCCGCCCGGCCCATGCGCCGCCATGGCCCGCAGGATGGAGGCGACGCGGTCGACGGTCTTGACGGCGAGATCCTGCAAGGCCTGTCCCTGATCGCTCCCTCGACGGACCGCACTTACGCGGTTCCATTTTCGCGCCGCTCGATAGGGCGATAATGGAACGAAGTCAATCGAAGCGGTTTGGCGAGCAGCCCTCCGCCCCGAGCGAAAAGGATGCGTCGTTCGCCGACGCGGCTCCGAGCTGCTGCCAGCGCCGCATGTCCG
>JBIOEK010000466.1:0-3467 GCA_044445925.1 Hyphomicrobiales bacterium | reverse complement strand
TCCCCATTGGGTGGCAATTCATCCGACATTTGGGCTTCCACAAATCGAGAAGTCCCGGCTGAGCGTAGCTTTCGCCGAGATGAACTCAAATTGACCGAACGGTTCGGTAAACAGCTATTGACATAGCGCAGCTCTTGCAGCATATCAAGACCGAACTGAACGGTTCGGTCAATAATTTATCAGCCTTCGACCCGGAGACTTCAAGAACGGCAAGATCCGCGGTCGAGACGGCGGGCAGCAGAGCTGGACGATATGGAACAGGCCATTGAACATAGTGGGACGAGCTCGGCCGTGGATGGCCGGGACCCGCCGCAGGACAGCGCCAAGCGCCGCCAGATCATCGAGGGTGCTCGCTCGGTCTTCCTCTCGCAGGGCTTCGACCGGGCGAGCATGGATGAGATCGCTCGCGCAGCCGGCGTGTCGAAAGGGACGCTCTATGTCTATTTCAGCAACAAGCAGCGCCTTTTCGAGGACCTGATCGTCGAGGACCGGCGGGCCCAAGCCGAGCAGATCGTCGATGTCGACCTCGCCGATCCGGATGTTCGCAGCGTTCTCACCCGCTTCGGCATTAGCCTGTGCGAGATGATGCAGCGTCCTCAGACCATCGCGCTCATTCGCATGGTCATCGCCGCTTCCGGGCAGTTCCCGGCGATCGGGCGGACGCTCTACGCCTCCGGGCCCGGATACGGCATCAACCGTATCTCGGCCTATTTCGACGCTCAAAGCGCGAAGGGAGGGTTGTCGATGCCCGACACCCAGCTCGCTGCGGCGCAATTCCTCGAGCTCTGCCTGTGCCGGATATTGAAGCCGCTCCTGTTCAGCGTTTCAGGGCCGGCTTCGCGCGGGAGGATCGAGACGAACGTCACAAGCGCGGTCGACATGATCTTGTCGAGCTACGGGCCGAAGGCCAAGTCGGACCCTATCGGCGCCTGACGGGAGCGCTACCGCCTGCTATAGCTCGCCTTTCGAGTGCCAGGCGAGGAAGCGATGCAGGCGAGCGATCCGGATTTTTTGCCCATCTCAGGCTTCGTGCTGCCGCGTTTCGCCGGCATCCCGACCTTCATGCGGCTGCCCCATGTGCCGCTCGACGACGCTCGGATCGGCAAGGTCGAGATCGGCCTCGTGGGTGTCCCCTGGGACGGGGGCACCACCAACCGCCCCGGCGCACGCCATGGGCCCCGCGCGCTCCGCGATGCGACCACCATGGTGCGCCAGCTGAACCAGGCGACCGGCATCAAGCCCTTTCACCTCGCACGCTGCGCCGATCTCGGCGATGTTGCGGTCAATCCTGCGAGCCTCGAGGATACCCTCGCGCGCGTCACGGCTTTCTATGGCGAGCTCGTCAAGCGCTCCGTCACGCCCATGACCATCGGGGGCGATCACCTGACGAGCCTGCCTGTGCTGCGCGCCGTCGCCGCGAAAGGGCCAGTCGGCATGATCCATTTCGACAGCCACACCGATTTCTACGACAGCTATTTCGGGGGCTTCAAATACACCCATGGCACGCCCTTTCGCCGCGCCCTCGAGGAAGGATTGCTCGATCCCAAGCGCGTCGTGCAGATCGGAGTCAGGGGCTCCGCCTATGACGGGGAGGATGTCGAGTTCGCCCGAAGCAACGGGGTCAGGATCGTCTTCATCGAGGAGCTGATGGAGCGCGGCGTCAAGGCCGTCATGGAGGAGGCGCGCTCGATCCTGGGCACCCATCCGACTTATCTGTCCTTCGATATTGATGGGGTCGACCCGGCTCAAGCGCCCGGCACCGGCACGCCCGAGATCGGCGGCTTCTCGACCTTCCAGGCCCAGCAGATGCTGCGCCTGCTCGACAAGGTCGATCTCGTGGCGGCGGATTTCGTCGAATTGTCCCCGCCCTTCGACGTCGGCGACATCACCGCCTGGGCCGGCGCCAATATCGTGTTCGAGATCCTATGCGTGCTGGCCCAGGCCGTGCAGCGGCGCGTGCACTGACGATCGCCTGGACGACTTGCTGGCCCTGCGCTTGCGAGAATCGAGCGTCCATGCATAGCTTGACCGGGCAGCGTCGGAGACGGGTTGGCGACCATGGAAGAATCGGCTCTCGAACACCACGAGCAGACGGAGCACGCGGAGCATGCGGCCCATAGCGGAGACCCGTTCATCATTCGCGTGTCGGTCACCATCGCCATTCTGGCGGTGATCGCGGCGGGCATCTCGAGCCTCGAAACGGTCGAATCGGGCGGCGCCCTCTCGAAACTGAGCGAAGCCAATCTGTCGCAGAACAAGGCGACGGATAGCTGGGGCTATTATCAGGCCGAACGCGTCAAAAAGGCGATCTATGATGCCGTCGCCCTGCAGACGCCCGACAAGGCCGGGGAGGCCAACAAGCAATCGGCGCGCTACGACACCGAGAGCAAGAAGATCGAGGGCGAGGCACGCAAGCTCGAGGAGAGCGTCGAGGCGGCGGAAGCAGAGAGCCGCGTCCACGAGCACCGGCATCATCGGCTCACTCTCGCCGCGACTTTCCTGCATGTCGGCATCGCCGTTTCAACCATCGCCATCATCGCCAAGGGGCAGCGATGGCCCTGGTATGCCGCGCTGCTGCTCGGCCTCGCGGGTATCGGCGTCGCCGGAACGGCCTATATGGTGCATTGACGCCGGCCGTCATGGATTGTCTTCGCGCGATCCGGCTTCGCCGCCGGATTTCGCCGGAGCGGGCCTCGCTTGAAGAGATTGCATCCGGCCGGCGATCGCCCGGGTGACCGATCCGAAGCTGGCGCCTGTGGAAGCAGCAAGCCCCGCGACCACGATCGCAGCGCCCGCCCACTGACCGGCATGCGTCCTTTCGCCGAGCGCCAGGGTCGCGATGGCCACGCCGAGCAGCGGCACGGTCGCGATGCCGAGCGCCGCGGTGGACGGCCCCAGCCGCTGCACCAGCGTCATATAGGCGAGAAAGGCCCCGAAGGTGATGATCAAGCCCTGGAACACGGCCTCGCCGAGCGCCATGGGCAAGTTGGCGAAAGACAGGCCCGAGGGTGCGCAGGCAAGCCATAGCGGCACGGCGAGGATGCCGGTCGCTCCCATGGCCGTGACGCAACACAAGGGATCGAGATTCCATTTGCGCGAAAGGACGCTGAAGCCACCCCACATCAGCCCGATCACTCCGAAGATAGCGTCGCCGCCAAGCGCATCGGCATCGAACTCGGCGCCGGAGGCGCGTGCGAAAAAAATGAGGCCGAGGAGAATGATGCAGACGCCGACAAGCCGCGTCGAGGAGGGCCAGACGCCCAACGCGAGCCCCGCGACCAGGAAGGTGCAGACGATCGACGCGGCGGGGGCGAACAGCGTGGAGTGGCTCGCCGGCATCATCCCGGTCGCGGCCACGAAGACGCCGCCGTAAAGGGCGCCTCCGAGCAACCCGACCGCGAGAAAGCGGCCGGGCGCCGCGAGCATCGTGGCGCGTCGGAGCGGATCGCGAATGATGAGCAGCGCTC
>JBIOEK010000465.1:0-3467 GCA_044445925.1 Hyphomicrobiales bacterium | reverse complement strand
TCGTCTATCTGCGTCTGCACCGACTTGTCGAGCGCCGAAGTCGGATCGTCGAGCACGATCAGCCGAGGATTCAGCACCATGGCGCGGGCGAGCGCGATGCGCTGGCGCTGCCCGCCGGAGAATTCATGCGGATAGCGGTCGGCCGAGGCGGGATCGAGGCCCAATTCGGCGAGCGATTCCTCGATGAGTTTCCGCCTTCCGGCCGCGCCGCGCCGGTGGCCGCGGGCGCGCCGATCGTCATGCGTGGCGAGAATGTGAAGGTGTATTTCCCGATCCGGAAGGGCTTCCTGCGCCGCACGGTCGACAATGTGAAAGCGGTCGACGGCATCTCGGTCGCGGTGCGCGCCGGCGAGACGATCGGCGTCGTCGGCGAATCGGGCTCGGGCAAGACCACGCTCGGCCTCGCCCTTTTGCGGCTCATCTCGTCCAAGGGGCGCATCGCCTTTCTCGGGCGCAATATCGACGGGCTGCGCTCCAAGGCGCTGCGGCCGCTGCGCAAGGACATGCAGGTGGTCTTCCAGGACCCTTACGGCTCGCTCTCGCCGCGCCTTTCGGTATTCTCGATCGTCGAGGAGGGATTGGGCGTGCAGAAGCCCGGGATGCCGCATGCCGAGCGTCGCGCCGTGGTGGCGCGCGCGCTCGCCGATGTCGGGCTCGATCCCTCGACCATGGACCGTTATCCGCATGAATTCTCGGGCGGCGAGCGCCAGCGCATCGCCATCGCCAGGGCGATGGCGCTCGACCCCTGCTTCGTGCTGCTCGACGAGCCGACCTCGGCGCTCGACATGTCGGTGCAGGCGCAGATCGTCGAGCTGCTGCGCGCCCTGCAGGCCAAGCGTCAGCTCGCCTATCTGTTCATCAGCCATGATCTGCGCGTGGTGCGCGCGCTCGCGAATTTCGTCATCGTCATGCGCGACGGCAAGGTCGTGGAGGACGGCTCGGCCGAAGCCATCTTCGACAAGCCCAAGACCGACTACACCAGGGCGCTGATCGCCGCGGCCTTCCGGGTCGAGGCCGTGCCGACGGGAACGGTGAGGCAGTAGCGCGACTGTCGTCTCCTTGCGGCTATGGGCTGCCCGCCGCCAAGCCTGCCCTCTTGCGGGCATATCCCGGATACCAGGTGCTGAACCTGATCGCGGCCGCGAGCGCGAGCAGGTTGACGGCGATATCCGCCATGATCGGCAGGATGCCGAAGACGACCCCCGCATGCGCCGCGACCAGGAGCGCGAAGGCCGCAGCCCAGGCCCAGGTGATGTCGCGATTGATGCTCCTGAACAGCGGATGATCCCAGAGCTCCTTCGCCACCCGCTCGCGCGCATATTGCAAGGTGAATGGCTGGTCGAGCGCCAGCGAGACGAGGACGATGGCGAGGAGGCCGAGATCGACGGCGAGCCGCACCGACATCACGGTCCAGTCGAAATGCGTCGCCGAGGTGAAGCCGGCGAGCCCCGCGAAGAGGAGCATCGCGCCGACCTCCAGGAGCTTCGTCGAGCCGCCCGCGAACCGATCGCGCGCCGCGTTCGCGATGGCGACGGCAAGCGCGGCCCATAGCCCCGCCTCGACCGAGATGAGCCGCATGAATGCGAAAAAGGCGATGTAGGGCGCAAAGCCGAGCGCGATGTTGAAGCTCAAGGGCAATTTCATCGATGTGCTCCGTTGCAGGGCCTGGAGCTTCCTAGACTATTATTTCAGAAGTGACTATCGGATAATTTACGTCACGGTGATTCGATGAGCAACAGGACCGGCGCCATGCCCTCGAGGCTCGACCAGAGATGCCCCCTCGCCCGCACCCTCGACATCATAGGCGAGCGCTGGACGATGCTGGTGCTGCGCGACCTCATGCTGGAGGGATCGCGCAAATTCCATGACTTCGAGCGTTCGCTCCCGCGGATCGGCCCGAACACCTTGTCGGCACGCCTCAAGCGGCTCGAGGAGGCCGGCATCGTCGAGCGGCGCTTCTATGAGCGGCACCCTCCGAGGGCCGAATATGTCCTGACGCGCAAGGGAGACGAGCTGCGTCCGGCGCTGAGGGCGCTGCGCGACTGGGGAGAAACCTACACCAAAGGACCGAAGGCAAGAGCCTCGACGCGCGACATCTGAAACCTTCAGCCGCCTCAGCCATTCTCGAACGCGGCCATGTGATCGCGCAGCGCGCGCTGGAAGGCCGGCCGCGCCTCGCAGCGCGCCTGATAGGCCTTGAGCCGAGGCTCGGCCTCGACAAGGTCCGTGTGCCGCAAGATCCGCAGCACCGTGGTCATCATGAGATCGCCGGCGGTGAAGCGATCCTCGAGGTAGTCGCGATCGCCGAGCCGGGCACCGAGCTCCGCCAGCCGCAGCTTGACCTTCTTCTCCACTTCCGGCCGGCGGAGCTTCGCCCACTCCTCGCCGGCGTGGAAGATATCGAGCTCGACGAGCGACCGGATCGCGACCTCGACGGTGTTGAGGGCCGCGAACATCCAGGTGACCGCGCGTGCCCTCGAGGCTTCGTCGGCGGGAAGGAGCGCCTCGCTGCGCGCCCCGATATGGAGCACGATCGATCCCGATTCGAAGAGGACGAGGCCGTCCTCCTCGAGCACCGGCACCTGCCCGAAAGGCTGCCGCCTGCGATAGTCGGGGGACGCGAGGTCCTCGGCGCCGATCAGCTTTGCCTGGTAGGGAAGGCCGGCCTCCTCGAGGGCCCAGCGAACCCGAAGATCGCGCACCAGGCCTTGCGCGAAGGGCGGCACCTTCTTGAAGGCAAAGATGGTGATCATGGCCGCTCTCCCTTTGCCATGATCGTGAGCTCGTTCCTGGCCATTTGCCTGCCCTCAGCTTTCGCGGTCATCGGCGTTTCCTTTCGTGATGCTTGCGAGATAGGCGTCCAGCTTGTCCAAGCTCCCCTCCCAGAAGCGCCGATAGCGCTCGAGCCAGCCATCCACGGCCTTGAGCGGTTCGGCTTCCAAGCGGCATGGCCGCCACTGCGCTTCGCGCGCCCGCGTGATCAGCCCCGCTGATTCGAGCACCTTGAGATGCCGCGATATGGCTTGCAGGCTGATGTCGAAGGGCGCCGCCAGCTCGTTGACCACGGCTTCGCCCTGCGACAAGCGTGACAGGATGGCCCGGCGCGTGGGGTCGGCCAGGGCCGACAAGGTCATGCTGAGCGGATCGGTGGGCGTCATATTCAACGATCTCGTTAATTAACCTTTCAGTTGAATAAAGCTGGCTATGCGGCTTGTCAATTGGCCTCGTTCCTCTCCCCGCCATCGCAAGCTTGCCGATCAAGCGGAAGCTCGGCCCCCATCGCCTCGGCGATCAGACGAAGATCGCGGTCGCCGATCGGGACGAGCCCGAGGCGGAGCCGATATCCCCAATTGCTCGCCCCCGAGGTGAAGTCGAGCGCGTCTCGCAGCTTCAGGATCGAGGCTTCACGCGCCTCGAGCCATGTGACGTCGCGGCGGAAGGGGCGAAAGCCCCCTCCCATGTCGACC
>JBIOEK010000464.1:0-3472 GCA_044445925.1 Hyphomicrobiales bacterium | reverse complement strand
GCGCCGATCGGGCTCGACACGCCATAGGGCACGACAAAGGGCCGCTTGCCCTCGGCGCGAAGCCGCTCGGAGAGCGCCTCGATCGCGCCATTGCGATCGCCGGTCCAGGGCACGTCGTGGAGGTGGGCGCCGAACAGGCGATTGAGGAAGGCGTTGCCGGAGCGCTCATATTCGGGCGTCGGGGGCGCGAGGCGGCCGTGATAGACCGCGAGATGGCAGGCAAGGCCGAGCTTCGCCGCCGCCGCCGCGACCTGGCGCTGGCTGTTCGACTGCACGACGCCGCCCGAGACGAGCGTATCGGCCTTCGCGGCAACCGCCTCATGCAGCACGTAATCGAGCTTGCGCAGCTTGTTGCCGCCGAAGCCGAGACCGGTCGCGTCCTCGCGCTTCACCCAGATCCGGGGACCGCCGAGATGCGCGGTGAGGCGTTTCAGCGGCTCGAGCGGCGTCGGCAATTGCGCGAGGCCGAGGCGCGGGAAGCGGGCCAGTCTCGAGGCGAGCGTCGAAGGCGTGTCCGTCATGGCCGCAAACTAACCGGGCGGGGCGCCGGCGCAAGGCGCGCTGCTTCTCCTGCGGCCGGGACCTTCGAGGCGAACGCTCCGGCCTTCGCCCGTTTGCCCGATCGACCATACCAGAATAGAACCAGCATGCCGCAGCCGGGAGGGCGTCGATGCCGAGCGGAGCCGTTCCTCATCCGCCGCCACGAAGTTTGCCCTTGGGCGCACCAAAGGCACGATCCGAGGATGGCGACAGTCTCTCCCATGGAAAGGATACACGATGCCGTTCGTGGATTCGACGGGCGTGAAGCTCTATTTCGAAGAGGCAGGCAGCGGCTATCCGATCGTATTCGTCCATGAATTCGGGGCGGATTGCCGCGAATGGGAGGCGCAATTGCGCTTCTTCTCGCGCTCCTATCGCTGCATTGCCTATAATGCGCGCGGCTATCCGCCGAGCGACGTGCCGGCCAGCCTCGATCAGTATGGCTTCGAGTTTGCGGCCGAGGATATCGCCGCCGTCATGCGCGGGCTCGCCATCGAGCGAGCCCATGTCGTGGGGCTGAGCATGGGCGGATATGCCGTGCTGCAATTCGGCCTGCGGCATCCGGAGATGGCAAGTGCCATTGTGGCGGCCGGCGCAGGCTCGGGCTGTCCCCCTTCAGGCCGCGAAGCCTGGAAGCAGCAGGCGCTGCTGAACGCGCGGGGATTTCTCGACAAGGGCATGGCGGCCATAGCCGAGGAGATGGGCTCAAGTGCGACCCGCATCCAGCTCAAGCGAAAGGATCCGCGCGGCTGGCAGGAGTTCATGGAGCATCTGCGCAGCCATTCGGCGCTCGGCATGTCCAACACCATGTCGCGTTATCAGGCGTTGCGACCCTCGCTCTTCGAGTTTCGCGAGCAATTCTCGCGCATGCGCATTCCGGTGCTGCTGGCGGTCGGCGACGAGGACGAGCCCTGCCTGGAGACCAGCCTCATGCTGAAGCAGGCGATCCCGACCGCGGGCCTGTGGATCCAGCCGAACACCGGCCACGCCATCAATCTCGAGGAGCCAGCCGCATTCAACGCGCAAGTGCAGGGGTTTCTGAGCGCGGTCGAGCGGGGAAGCTGGCGCGGGAAGCAGGGCTGACGCTCAGCTTGCGGCACGAGAAGGGGAGCTGCCAGGCAAGACGAGCCGATCGAGACGTCTGCGCCGCCGTGGTTGCCCGGTGCACGATACCAGAATAAAACCAGCTAGCCGCAGCCATGGGTGTTGAGCCAAGGATGGACCGGATCATCGCCAAGAGCTGCATCATCGCCATGAGCGGCCCAGGATGTGCCGGCAAGGTCCGTGGATCGGGCGGTGCCGGCCGGCGCGCCTTCGGGGTCCGTGGCGCATGACGGATCTCCAGGATCAGCTCCTTCCGGATCGGCTCTTTCTGGGCGTCGACGGAGGCGGCACGGGCTGCCGCGCGCGCGTCGAGACCGCGGGCGGCGTCGTGCTGGGCCAGGGCCTCGCGGGGCCGGCGGCGACGCGCTTCGGCATCGAGGCCTCCTGGGCCGCCATCCTGGCGGCGGCGCAGGCCGCCATCGCCGAAGCCGGGCTCACGCCGGATCAGGTCGGCCGCATGGCGGCGGCGGTCGGCGTCGCCGGCCTCGGGCGCAAGGGCGCGCTCGAGCGATTCGAGGCAATGGCCCACCCCTTCGCCTCCATCGCCTTCGCGACGGACGGGCTCATCGCCTGCCTCGGCGCCCATGGCGGCAAGGACGGCGCCATCGTCATCTGCGGCACGGGCTCCTGCGGCCTGGGGCTCGTCGATGGCCGTGACCTGCGCGTCGGCGGCTACGGCTTTCCGATCTCCGATGAAGGCAGCGGCGCCGATCTCGGCTTGCACGCCGTGCGCCTGGCGCTGCGCGCCTTCGACGGCCGCCAAGAGACGAGCGCGCTGATGCGCGCCGTGATGACCCGCTTCCAGGACGACCCGATGGAGGCCGTGGCCTGGATGGACGACGCGACCGCCACCGACTATGCGACCTTCGCTCCGCTGGTCCTGCGCCATGCCGACCAGGGCGACCCCGTCGGCCGGCGCATCGTGCAGACGGCAGCCTTGCATGTGGACGGGCTGGTGCGCGCCCTCGTCGAGCGCGGCGCGCCGCGCGTGACGCTGATCGGGGGCCTCTCGAGCGCCATGGAAGCCTGGCTCGCGCCGGATGTGCGCCGCCGCCTGTCCTTGGCGCTCGGGGACGCGGTGTCGGGCGCCCTGTTCCTTGCCGGGAGGCGATGAGGGCTGGCGTCGACGGTCATGAGCTTAGCTCTCCCCGGTACGCGGTGTCGTATGGCGGCTCGCGGAGATGACGGCGTGGCACGCAACTGGCTTGCAATTGGTATTCTAACGAACTAGCAATTCAATACCAGGCGGGGAAAAGCCCGTCATGATGCGGGAGGTTTTGATGAGGATGCGTTTTGCCTCGACGGCGGCGCTCGCCGCGGTTTTGGGACTGTTGGCGTTCATGCCGGCCACCGCGACCAAGGCGCAAGTGCTCGAGGTGGCGGTCGACGGCTCGCCCGCCGGTCTCGACCCGCATATCATCACGGCCTTCAACTCGTTCCAGATCGTCAACGGCACGATCTACGAGGCCCTGACGCAGATCGACAAGGATCTGCGCACCGCGCCGGCGCTAGCCGAGAGCTGGACGGTGGCGCAGGACGGCAAGAGCTACAGCTTCAAGCTGCGCTCGAACGTGACCTTCCATGACGGCTCCAAGATGGAAGCCGCCGACGTCGTCGCCTCGATCAACCGCGTGCTCTCGAAGGACATCGCCTCGCCGCTGGCGAGCCGCATCGCCGCCGTCGACAAGGTCACGGCCAAGGATGCCACGACCGTCGAGATCACCTTGAAGGAGGCCTCCGCTCCCTTCCTGACGCAGCTCGCCTCCATCGCCATCGTGCCCAGGAGCTTCGAGCACAACAAGGACGCGCTGCAGCGCCAGCCGATCGG
>JBIOEK010000463.1:0-3486 GCA_044445925.1 Hyphomicrobiales bacterium | reverse complement strand
TCTCGTTTTGGTGGTGGGGGGGGGGCGGGGGGGGCGCGGGGGGGTGCGGGGGGGCGGGGGCGCCGCCGCCCCCACGACCAGGGCCGCGGTCGAGCTCGCCAGGAAGGTGGTGGGGCTCGGCGCCGACGGCGTGCTGGCGATCCTCGAAGCCTATTTCCCCATATCGGACAAAGGGGTCGAGGCCTATTTCAGGGCGATCGCCGAGGCGGTCCCCTGCCCTGTCGTCCTCTACACGAACCCGCAATTCCAGCGCTCGGACCTGACGCTCCCGGTGATCAAGCGCCTCTCGGCCATCGACAATATCGGCTATATCAAGGACGCCTCGACCAATACGGGCCGGCTGCTCTCGATCATGAACGCGACCGAGGGGCGGATGAAGGTCTTCGCCGCCTCGGCCCATATCCCGGCCTGCGTGATGCTGATCGGCGGGGTCGGCTGGATGGCGGGCCCGGCCTGCATCGTCCCGCGTGAGAGCGTTGCGCTCTACGACCTCGCCAGGCGCGGCGAGTGGGACAAGGCCATGCGGCTGCAGCGAAAATTATGGGTGGTGAACGAAGCCTTCGCGAAGTATTCGCTTGCAGCCTGCATCAAGGGCGCCCTCGACATCCAGGGCTTCGCGGTCGGCGACCCGCTGCCGCCCCAGGCCCCGCTCGGCGAGGAAGGCCGCGAGGAGCTGCGCCTCCTGCTCGCCGGGATGGGAGAAGGGTGAGCGAGCGAGCCCAAGACTTACCTCGGCGAAAGTAGACAAAATGGTGACTTTCGGCAGGAGATTTTTTTGCATGAGGAGCGCTGGCGCGCTTACCCTCTCCCCTCGCGGGAGAGGGTGCCCCGAGCTCGCGAGGGGCGGGAGAGGGGGACGTTCATCTCAGAGCTTGCCGGATGCAGTCGAGTGCGTGATCGAGACCGCCGATCACTTCATCGCCGCTGATGCGGATCACGGAGAACCCTTGGGCTCGAAACCAAGCGTCGCGTCGCAAATCATGCTCTCTTTGCGCTGCTTTCCGATGCGCAGGCCCATCGACCTCGACGACAAGCCTCGCCTCGAAGCAGACGAAGTCGGCAACGAAGGGACCGATCGGCACCTGCCGCCTGAACTTCATAGTCTCGAAGCGCTTCGCTCTCAGCGCTCGCCAGGCGAGACTCTCGATCTCGGTTTGTCGGCCCCGTTGAGATTTTGCGAAGGCTCGCTTCTTGGCGGTGACTTTGAATTCGACCAACTCTGTCCCCCTCTCCCCCTTCCCCCGGCTTCTTCACCTCCGACGATCAGCCCAACACGTCGAGGCCGGGGGTCGGGGCACCCTCTCCCGCGAAGCTACGGCCTTCACACATCTTCTCCGACTGCAGAACGAGGAAGTCGCGGCGGCGAGTGCCACCTCTCCCCTCGCGGGAGAGGTCGGACTCGCTCGCAGCATTCCCATACGATCGGCGTCGGCAGCGAGCGAGCCGGGAGAGGGGGACCTGCCGTCGGCGCTGATCGCCGAACCTTCGTCCCCCTCTCCCGCCTCGACCACACGAGCGGGATGATCCTTCTTCATTTCGGAGAGCCGTGGTCTCGGCACCCTCTCCCGCGAAGGGAGAGGGAAGAACGCCCAGCGTGGATGAGTGCATCGAATTGCGCCCGGCGTCGCCGGGCGGGCTCGCCGAGGGCTTAATCTCTATTCACGCCTCAAATAACCGCAGCCGCGCGCGGGCGCCTGCCGGACGAAATCCCACATGCATCATAACCGATGCGCGGCGAGAACACAGGAAGAACGTCACGAAGCAATGAATTCGCGCACTAGGGCGAAGGCGCGCTCGGGCTCGTCGATATGCACCCCATGGCCGCAGCCGGGAAAGCGTTCGAAGCGGACGAGGCCGGCGGGCAGGCAGGCGGCGATCTCCTCGCTGAACGCCATCGCTCAACGCTCAGGCCCCGGCAAGAGCGCGTTGGTGCGTCCCGTGAGGCGATAGGCGAGAAGCCCCACCCATTCCTTCGCCATGATGTCGGTGAGGCGAAGGCCCCGCGCCACCTCGCTGAAGGCGCGCCAGGCAAAGCGCGGTCCGGGGCTGCGGAAATCCACCGGATAGGCGGTCACCGGAAAGCCTGCCTGCCTGAAGGCGCCGACGGCGCGCGGCATATGCCAGGCGGAGGTGACGAGGAGCCAGGTCTCGCCATCGGCAGGCTGCACCAGCTCGCGCGTATAGAGCGCGTTCTCGTAGGTCGTGCGCGAGCGGTTCTCGGCCAGCACGCGCGACGGATCGATGCCGAGCGTCTCGGCGTGGCGGCGCACGAGATCGGATTCGGCCACCCCCTCGTCGAAGAGATCGCCCGAGCCTCCCGACATCACGATCTTGGCCGAAGGGTAGCGCCTTGCGAGATCGGCGAGCGCGATCAGCCGGTCGCCCGAATCGTTCACCGAGAGCGCATCGGTCTGATCCGTGTCGTAGAGGCGAAGGCCCCCGCCCAACACGATGAAGCCCGTGATCTCGCGCGGCATCGGGCGCGGCGGCGCAAAGCGCGTCTCGAGCGGCGTCGCCAGCCAGAACCCGATGGGCGAGACCCCGCAGAGCGCAAGGCCCAAGGCGCCGAAGGCCGCGACCGCCAGGGCCTTGCGCGAGCCCCTTGCCACCAGCGCCGCGCCGATGCCGCACAAGGCGAGAAGCGTTAGCGAATTCGACGGCGTCAGCAAGAACCACAGGGCTTTGCCGAGAAGGAACATGGGAGCCTCAGCGCGAAGGGGCGCCGCTTCCGGCCGCGAGCCTCAGGAGGGTCAGCGTGCGCTCGGCGACGAGATCGGAAGCGCAGGAAGCGGCCGCGAGATCGGGATCGCCGCCCGCCAGCATGCGCGTCGCGGCGCATAGATCGCGCAGATCCAGCTCGAACTGCGCCTCCGAGGTCCGCAGCAGGTGCCTGTCGGCATCGCCGAGCTTGGCCTCGATGCGCCGGAAGGCTTGCCGGCCAAGCAGGATCCAGGCAGCGGCGCGCCGCTTCTCGCAGGCGATGGCGCCGGCCGCCGCACGGCTCGCGTCATTCACGTCTGCGAGGCATTGGCGCAGCACGCGCTCCCCGCATTCGCGCGGATCGCGGCCGGCCATCGAGGGCTCGCCGAGGCAGGTTTCGATCGAAAGAGCGTCGACGCCGGCCTCGGCGCCGGGCGCCGCCTGCGCCGCAGCCCCGATCGCCAGGGTCAGGAGCGTGGCGAGCGCTAACATGCGCCCACAGCGCCCAACGAGGCCGTGGCGGGCCAAGGGGCCGTCCGCAAATAGACGAACCGATCGAGTGGCGTTGCGCGTCATTGCGAGCGAAGCGACGCAATCCAGAAGCGCTTTTGCCCAGCACCAGGGTTCTCGATTGCTTCGTCGCTGCGCTCCTCGCAATGACGGAATCCGCGAGCCATTAAAGGCATGAAGCACTTGATTGCGGACGAAGACCAAGCTGCTCATGTCCGCTTCTTTGCCGGCTTCTTCGTCTGCGCCTCATAGCGCGCCTTGGTCTCCGCATTCATC
>JBIOEK010000462.1:0-3497 GCA_044445925.1 Hyphomicrobiales bacterium | reverse complement strand
TCACCGAGTTCATGACCGGCCTCGGCGTCGGCCCTTACGGGGTGCTGGCGCTGATCATGGGGATGTATCTCGTGCTCGGCTGCCTGATGGACGCCATGGCGATGATCATCCTCACCGTGCCGATCATCTTCCCGGTCATCACCTCGCTCGGCTTCGACCCGATCTGGTTCGGCGTCATCATCGTGATGACGGTCGAGCTCGGCCTCATCCATCCCCCGGTCGGCATGAACGTCTTCGTCATCAAGAGCGTCGTGAAGGATGTGAAATTCTCGACCATCTTCGCAGGCGTCATCCCCTTCATCATCACCGATCTCATCCGCCTGGTGATCCTGATCGCGCTGCCCATGATCGCCACCTTCTTGCCGAGCCGAATGTAGGCCGATGCCGCGCGGGGATGAGCCCAACGGCATGAACTTCGAAAAGCGGTCCCACTTTTCGAACAGGATCATGCGTTGAAACAAAGAGACAGAAATTCCGTGTCAAATCGACCTGAACGCATCTCGCCCTATGTGCTCGAGGCGCAGATCGGGCATTTGCTGCGCCGCGCCCATCAGCGTCATGTGGCGATCTTCCTCGCCTCCATGGGCGAGGACGCCCCGACGCCCACCCAGTTCGCGGCCCTCGTCAAGCTCCTCGACGCGGCCGAGGTCTCACAGAACCGCCTGGGCCGGCTGACTGCGATGGACCCGGCGACCATCAAGGGCGTGGTGTCGCGTCTCGTCGGGCGTGGCCTGGTCGAAAGCACCGCCGATCCCAGCGATCAGCGCCGCGTCGTCTTGCGCCTGAGCGCCGCCGGGCGCGCGCTGGTCTTGAGCCTTCTCGGCAAGGCGCGCGCCGCGACTGAGGCGACGCTGGCGCCGCTCTCGCCCGCCGAGCAACGCCGCCTCGTGGCGCTGCTCGGCAAGATCGCCTGAGGGGCTGCGCTTCCCTCCGCGCCGCGCAACCCTTATCTAAGCGACATTCCGAAAAAGCTTGTCCGCGCGAATGCGGGGGTGGAGGCCGCTTTTCGGGACAGAATGATGCGATATCAACGGCTACGGGCGAGGATGGGTGCAATGGCCCAAATAGGCTTGCCCGAAGGCATTGCAGGCGGTACCAGAATTTGCTAGCAAGCGCTGCAAGTTTGTTCGTATACAAACGATTGCCGCCGTCATTGACGGAGATTGACCGATGCTGATGGTGCAGCCTTCCGAAGGCGAGCGCGGTGCCGGCGAAGTGCACGAGACCGATGTGGTCATCGTCGGCGCCGGCCCTTGCGGCTTGTTCGCCGTGTTCGAGCTCGGCCTCCTCGACATCAAGGCCCATGTCGTGGACATTCTCGACAAGGTCGGCGGCCAATGCGCCGAGCTCTATCCCGAGAAGCCTATCTACGACGTTCCGGGTTTGCCGTTCGTCACCGGCCAGGGCCTCGTCGACAATCTCATGAAGCAGATCTCGCCCTTCGGGGCGCGGCTGCATCTCTCCCAGATGGTCGAAAGCCTCGAAACGCTCGGCACGCCCCAAGCGCCTCGCTTCAAGCTCACGACGGATCTCGGCACGACCTTCCTGTGCAAATGCGTCGTGATGGCGGCGGGCGGCGGCTCCTTCCAGCCCAAGCGCCCGCCCATGCCGGGCATCGAGGCCTTCGAAGGCACGAGCGTCTTCTATGCGGTGCGCCGCATGGAGGATTTCCGCGGCCGCAAGGTGCTGATCGTGGGCGGGGGCGATTCGGCCCTCGACTGGACGCTGAACCTGCACGGGATCGCCGAGCGCGTCACGCTCCTGCATCGACGCGACGCCTTCAGAGCCGCCCCCCATTCGGTCGAGAAGATGCGCGCCCATGTGGCCGAGGGCAGCATGGATTTCCATCTCGGTCAGGTGGTCGAGCTGAAGGGCACGGCGCCGAAGCTCGAAGGGGCCGTCATCCGGCGCGACGACAACTCGACCTTCGAGGTCGCCTGCGATGCCATGCTGCCCTTCTTCGGGCTGACCATGACGCTCGGCCCGGTCGCCAACGGGGGGCTCAACCTTCGCGAGAACCTGGTGCCGGTCGACACCGAGAAATTCGAGACCTCGACGCCGGGCATCTTCGCCATCGGCGACATCAACCATTATCCCGGCAAGCTGAAGCTGATCCTCTCGGGCTTCCACGAAGGAGCGCTCGCGGCCCAGAAGGTGCACCGCTATGTCTATCCCGAGCGGAAGCTCCTGTTCCAATACACGACCTCTTCGTCCAGCCTCCAGAAGAAGCTCAAAGTGGCATGAGGTAGGATGCCGACCTATCTTCGTCCGAACGAGCTGAAGGCCGCGCTCACGGCGCTTGCGCAAGCTCGGCGCGCCGAGAAGGACCGGTCCGGCCATGAGCTGACCGTGCTCGCGGGAGGCACCGACATCTATCCGGCGCGCGCCGCGAGGCAGGCCTGGCTCGAGAGCTTTCCCCGCGACTTCCTCGACATCACCCATATTCCTCAATTGAAGGGGCTCAGGCAGGAGGGGCGGGCGCTGCTGATCGGGGCCGCGACGAGCTGGACCCAGATCGCCGAAGCGAGCTTGCCGCCGGCCTTCGACGCGCTGAAGCAGGCGGCGCTTGGGATCGGCGGCCGCCAGATCCAGAACCGCGCGACGCTCGGCGGCAATATCGTCAATGCCTCGCCCGCGGCCGATGGCGTGCCGCCGCTGCTTGCGCTTGACGCCAGGCTCGAGATCGCGTCGCTGCGCGGCGAGCGCAGCGTGCCGCTCGAGACCTTCATCCGCGGCAACCGCAAGACCGATCTCGCGCCCGACGAGCTCCTGGTCGCGATTCGCATTCCGGCGCATCGGCCCTCGGCCCGCTCGCTGTTCCTCAAGCTCGGGGCGCGCTCGCACCTCGTGATCTCGATCGCTTCCGTGGCGCTCCTCGTCGACGTGGAGGCGGACGGCACCCTTGCCGATATCCGCGTCGCGGTCGGTGCCTGCTCCGCGGTGCCGGCGAGATTGGCGGCGCTCGAAGCGGAGTTGCGCGGCATGAATCTCGAGCCCGTGCTGCTCGACCGGGTCACGCGGGCGATCCTCGCCGCCTTGACTCCGATCGACGATGTGCGCGGCAGCGCCGCCTACCGCCGCGACGCCGCGCGCATCCTCGTCAGGCGCGCGCTGGCGCGTTGCATCGAGGCCCGAGGCCAGGAGGTCGCGGCATGAGCGCCAAGCGATGAGAAACGTCCGGTGAGCGCCAAGGAATGAGCTCCAAGGATTTCATGGGCATGGTCGCCCTTACGGTGAACGGCAAGCCGGCCGAGGTGGCGGCGCGGGCCGATATGCGCCTGTCGCGCCTGCTGCGCGAGGAGCTCGGGCTCACCGGCACCAAGATCGGCTGCGATGCCGGCGATTGCGGCGCCTGCACGGTGCTCATCGACGACGAGCAGGCCTGCGCCTGCCTCGTGCCCGCGGCCCAGCTCGCGGGCCGCCGCGTCTCGACCGTCGAAGGGCTGGGCGACGATCCGATGGGACGTGCGCTGCAGCTCTCCTTCGCGCATCACGGG
>JBIOEK010000461.1:0-3504 GCA_044445925.1 Hyphomicrobiales bacterium | reverse complement strand
GGCATGGGCTCTCACCCAGACCTCGGGCGCGGTCGCCTTGTGCGGGGCGAACGCGCCCGAGGTCTGGGTGAGAGCCCATGCCAGCGAATTGAGGGATCCGCACGGGCTCGGCCGGACGAAGCCGTTCGCCTATCGCAGCGTCGTCGCGGGCCCTCCGCCCGGCACCCGCAAGAAGGTCAAGGGGCTGTTTCCGCCAAGAGAGATCGACTTCGTCGTCGATCTCATCGACAAGGGGCGTCCCTCGCCCGAAATGCTCGATCAGCTGGTGCCCGGCGACCCGCACAGCGCCTCGTGACGATTTCCGTCGAACCCGCTTTGTCGATGGAGCGGCCCTTTCCGGGGCTCAGGCCATTCACCTATGCGGATCGGGTATTCTTCTTCGGCCGCGAGGAACAGACCTACGCGCTCTACCGGCTGATCGACCACGGCCGGTTCCTCGCGGTCGTCGGCAGCTCCGGCAGCGGCAAATCCTCGCTGGTGCGCGCCGGCCTGCGCTCGCTGCTGCAGGAGGAGAGCGCGGACGCCGCCGGGCGCAAATGGATCTACCGCGAGATGCGGCCCGGCGTCGCGCCCTTGGCCGGGCTCGCCGAAGCCTTGGCGGGCCTCTCCAGGGATTTGGCGCCCCTCTCCCAGGATTTGCCGCGTCCATCCCAGGATAACGCAGAGGCTGACGACATCGCCGCTGCCCGCAAGGCGCGCATCGACTACCGCCTGCGCCAATCGAGCTTCGGAATGGCGGAAGCGCTCTCCGAGATCGAGGGCCTCAAGGACGCCTCGCTGCTCCTGGTCGTCGACCAGTTCGAAGAGATCTTCCGCTACGCCGTCGCCGGCACCAGGCCCGGACGGCGGCGCGACGAGGCACGAACGCGTGACGAGGCCGCGCAATTCGTTCAGATCCTGCTCGAGGTCGCCCGCAGGCAGGCCGGCAATGTGCATGTGCTCCTCACCATGCGCTCGGACTTCATCGGCGACTGCGCACGCTTCCACGGCCTTCCCGAGGCCGTCAGCTCGAGCCAGTTCCTGGTTCCGTCCCTGACCCGCGACCAGCTCGAGGAGGTCATCCGCGAACCCATCGGGAAGGCCGGCGCGACGATCGAGCCGGCGCTCGTCGAACGCCTCCTGAACGACAGCGCCAGCGAAATCGATCAACTGCCGGTCCTGCAGCATTGCCTGTTGCGGCTGTGGGAGCGTGCCGGCGCCGCGACGAAGGCCGGTCACGGCGAAGCTGGAGGCGAAGACCGCCCGGCCGGACCCGGGGCGCCTCACGATGCGGTTCCCGCCTCCACCCGGAACTTGACGCTCGGCGATTATGAGGAGATCGGCCGCATGACCGGCGCGCTATCGCGCCATGCCGACGAGATCCTGGCGAGCCTGTCGGTCAGGGAAATTGCCGTCGAGCAGGTGATGCGCGCCCTGGCCGAGATCGACCGGGAGGGGCGCGCCATCCGCCGCGCCCTGCCCTTCTCGCAGCTGCGCGACGAGACGGGCGTTCCGAGGGAAGAATTGGTGCAGATACTCGACCGCTTCAGGGCGGACGACTGCTCCTTCCTCACGCCCTCGCTTTCGGCCAGGTCCGTGCTCTCCCCCGAGACGCCTATCGATGTCGGGCACGAAGCCCTGTTACGGCGCTGGCAGAAGGTCAGCGGCCATCCGGACGCGCCGAGCGCCCAGTATGTCGACGTTGCCTCGGCCGGCTGGCTGCGCGCCGAGGAATATGACGGCCACTCCTATCGGGCACTGCTGTCGATGCTCGGCGACGACGGGCGTCCCGGCGCCCTCCTGCCGCTGCACCTCGTCAAGAACCGCTGGCAATGGTGGAATTCGAGGCCAAGAACCAAAGCCTGGGCCGAGCGCTACGGGGGACATTTCGAGCAAGTCCAGCTTATGCTTCAAGACAGCGTGGCCGCGCTCGAGGCCGAGCAGAAAGGCAAGCGTCGCGAGGCTCTCATCAAACGCTCGGCATTTGCCGTTTTCGCGCTGCTCGCCCTCCTCGTGCTGGGCCTCGGCTATGCGGCGAGGCAGCAAAGCATCACGGCGAAGCGGCAAATCCGCTATGCCTCCAGGAACTTCGGGCTGGTCGTGAATTCGGCCCAGAAATTCCTGGACCAGATTCTCGTCTCCTACAACGCCGGCACGATATCCGCCAAGGGCGCCAAGGACCTCGCCACCACAGCCGAGAGCGTCACGGATCAGGTCCGCAACCTCAACCCGACCCCCGTGACCAAAGCGCTGCTCATCAAGTTGCTGGAGGTCGAGCACGATCTCTCGATGGTGCTGGGCGATGTCAACGGGGCCGCAAAATACGCCAACGAGGCCAAGCGCAACGCATTGGAGCTCGTCGCCGACGATCGAGCGAGCCCGAAATGGCTGCAGCTTCTCTATGCCAGCTCGTCGCGCGTGGCCGACGCGCTCGCCGCCAACCGCAACGATCCGGGCAAGGTCAATGCCGCTTTCGAGGAATACAAGTTCGCGCTGACGACCGCCCAAGAATTGGCGCAGCTGGAACCGGACGAAAGCGATCGCCAGCTCAATATAGGTCAAGTCCGTCTGAAGCTCGGCGATATTCAGTATTTGCGGGGAAGATATCGTGACGCGCTGGAAGAGTACACACTCGCCGAGACGATCGGCAAGACCCTCATTTCCAAGGACCCGCAGCGAAGCGATTGGCAAGGATTGTGGGCGACCGCGCAGATTCGAACCGGCCAGGCCCTTACCGCGCTCAAGGAATGGGACAAGGCCTACGCTTCGTTCAAGGCTGGCTTGGCGGCCTATGAAGTGCTCCTTCAATTGCATCCCACAAACTATGTGGTGCAATCGAACATAGCCGCCAGTCATACGCGCCTGGGAGACTATTGGCGCCAACAGAACAAATACGAAAACGCGCTGGCGGAATATAAACTCGCCATTGTAATTCTCGAAGATCTCGTCGAAAAGGATCGAAGCAATACGCAGTGGCAATTCTTCGTCGCGCCGAATTACGAAAATGCCGCGAAGCTGCTCGATCTCATGAAAATTCCAGCCGAGGCGACCGAATACTGCCGAAAGGCACTGGCGAGCCGAAGAATATATGTGATCAGGAATCCGAGCAGCGTGCGCGGCCAGCAATATTTCCTGGCGGCGGCCGACGAGCTGGCGGCGCATTTGAACAAGCCGGAGCAAGCAGACGAGCGCCTGGAAACCTATCGCGGCGTGTTGTCGACGATCGAGGGCACCGCCGAAGCCCCGGACGAACCGGGGCTGCAGTCGAGGCTCCTGACCACTCATGCCAATATCGGAGACACGCTCGCCTCGCGGCGAGATTGGGACGGCGCGCTCGCGGAATACGACATGGCACGCGCGATCGCCGAGAATTTCGTCGCCAAGGGAGAGAACGTCACGGCCTGGCAGAAACGGCTGGTCTCGACCGAGATCAAGACCGGCGATGCGCTCGTCGGCAAGGGCAGCTCGGCGGACGCGCTCCAATACTATCAGCGTGCCGATACCCTCTTGCAGAAGCTCATGGGC
>JBIOEK010000460.1:0-3519 GCA_044445925.1 Hyphomicrobiales bacterium | reverse complement strand
GTCCTACACCAAGGGCTATATCCCGGCGAAGCCGAATGCGATCGTCGTCGATACGCGGCGGATGGATCGCATTCTCGAGCTGAACGCCGAGGATGGCTACGTTACGGTCGAAGCCGGCTGCACCTGGGCGAAGCTCAACGAGGCAGTCGAAGCGACCGGCATGCGGACGGGGTATTGGGGCCCGCTCTCGGGCATCAACGCGACGATCGGCGGCGCACTCTCGCAAAACAGCGCCTTCTTCGGCTCGGCGCTGCATGGCACCGTCGCCGACAGCGTCCTCGGCGTCACGATCGCACTCGCCAACGGGCAAATCGTCACCACAGGCTCCGGGGGGCGCAAGGGGGCGAAGCCCTTCACGCGCCATTGCGGGCCCGACCTCACGGGCATGTTCCTCGGCGACAATGGCGCCTTCGGCATCAAGGTCGCCGCGACGTTGAAACTGCTGCCGCGACCCGCCCATCAGGGCTTTCTCTCCTTCGGTTTCGCGAGCCTGGCCGAGATGGCGGCGGCGCAGGTCGAGATGGCGCGCACCCGCCTCGTCGCGGAGGGCTTTGGCATTGACCGCACAAAGGCGGAGCACTCGGCTAGCGTCAACCGCATCAGCGATGGCTTGAAGACGCTGTCGAATGTAGCGCGGGCGCAGGGCTCTGCACTCAAGGGGGCGGTCGAGGCCGTCAAGATCGCGAGCGGCGGGACGGCTTTCCTCAAGGCGCACAATTTCACGCTTCACATCGTTACCGAGGCCCGCTCGCCGGCCGAGCTCGCCGCGGCGCTCGCCGCCTTGCGCGAAATCGGCAAGAGCCATGGCGTCGAGATCACGAATTCGGTGCCGAAGGTCATGCGCTCGATGCCGTTCGGGCCGGTGCGCGGCATGCTCGGCCTCAATGGCGAGCGCTGGGTGCCGATTCATGCGGTCTTTCCGTTGTCGAGCGCCCAAGCGGTCGTTGCGGCAAACAATGCCTATTTCGAAGGTAGGCGCTCCTTCATGCACGCGCACGGCATCGTCTATTCGGTGATGACAATGACGGTCGGTTCGGAGTTCTTCATCGAGCCCGCATTCTATTGGATCGACGAGATCACGCCTCTGCACGCCAAGAGCCTTGGCGAGGAGGTGGTGCGCCCATGGCTGGGCAGGCCCGCCAATATGGCGACGCGCGAGGCCGTCATCGAGCTCAGGCGCGGCACTCAGGATCTCTATGCTGGCCTCGGCGGCGCGAGCTGGCAGGTAGCGCGCGACTACCCCTTCAAGAGCGTGCTCTCGACAGAGACGTGGTCGCTGCTCGAAGCCCTCAAATCCGCCCTCGATCCGCAGGGTCTGATGAACCCCGGCTCGCTGCAACTCGCTACCTGAACGAAGGCAAGACCGTCGCCATGGGATACACGATCACCGAGAAGATCCTTGCCCGCGCTTCCGGGCGCGAATTCGTCAAGGCGGGCGATGAGGTTCAGGCGAAGCCCGATTTCGTCATCGCCTATGATTTTCCAGGCTACACGGACGTTTACTTCAAATCGATGAAGGAGGATTTCGGCATCGACAAAGTGTCCGAGCCGGAGCGCTTCGCGATCTTCATCGACCATATGGTGCCGGCCACCACGCCCAAGGAAGAAGAGCTCCATATCGGCACCCGCGAATGGTGCGCCAGGAACAACGTCCCCCTCTTCGAGCGCAAGGGCATCGGCCATCAGGTGGCGGCTGAGGTCGGCTATGCGACGCCGGGCGCCTTCGTGGTGCATTTCGACGGGCATATCAGCCAGCTCGGCACTTTCGGCACTCTTGCCATGGGCATCAGGCGCAATCTGCTCGAAGCTTTCGTGCGCGAACGCATCCAGATCAAGGTGCCTCAGACCGTGCGTGTCAATCTGCGTGGCAAGCTGCAGCGCGGCGTCATGGCGCGCGACGTCTTCCATCACCTGGTCAGGGTGATGGGCCAGGCATCCTGCCGCTTCCAGGTGCTGGAGATCGGCGGGCCGGCCGTCGAGACCCTTTCGACCGAGGGCCTGCAGACGATTACCGGGCTCGCCATGTTCACCGGGGCCCTCACCGCCATCGTCAATCCCGACGACAGGGAGCGCCTTTCCTATGCGCTGTCGCGAGCCCGCAAGAAGCTCGAACCCGTCTTCAGCGATCCGGACGCCGAATATTCCGCCATCCACGATGTCGACCTCACCGATCTCGAGCCGATCATCGTCATCCCGCCGACGCCGGCCAATACCAGGAACCTCACCGACTACCTCGGCATCGAGATCCAGGCGGGCTACCTCGGCTCCTGCGCTTCGGGCAGGCTCGAGGATATGCGCATCGCGGCCAAGGTGCTGTCTGGCCGCCAGGTGAAGAGCGGCTTTGCGCTCAATGTCATCCCGACCAGCAATGAACTGATGGCCGCCGCCGCCAGGGAAGGTCTGATCGGCGCGCTCGTCGAAGCCGGTGCCTTCGTCTCCTCGCCGAGCTGCGATTATTGCTTCGGACGCATCGCCACGATGACGGCCAACCAGCGAGCCGTCTCGACTGGCACGCTCAATGTACGCGGCCGCATGGGCAGTCCCGATTCCGAGATCTATCTGTGCAACGCGGCCGTCGTCGCCGCTTCGGCCATCGAAGGTAAGATCGCCGATCCGAGGAACTATCTATGAGTGGAAGCAACGCTCTGCCCAATTTGCGCGGCCGGGTCGCGTTCATCTTCGAGGAGGAGGATTTCGACGTCGACCAGATCGTCGGCGTCAAGAACATCAAGATCCAGGACATCGACGAGCTGGCGGCCGCCGCCATGCAGTCCTACGATCCGCAATTCCGCGCCAAGGTCCGCAAGGGCGACCTCATCATCGGCGCCGGGAATTTCGGCTATGGCCATCCCCATTATCCGCCCATGAAGGCGATGCGCCATCTCGGCATTGCGGGGGTGATCGCGGAAAGCTTCTCGCCCGGCTATTGGCGGGGCGAGATCAGCATGGGCTTTCCTCAGGTGAGCTGCCCCGGAATCCTCAAGCGCGTTACGCGTTGGGACGAGATCGAGGTCGATTGGGAAAGAGGCTGCGTCCGCAATCTGACACGCGGCGACGAGATTCCCTTCGAACCTTTGGCGCTTGCCGACCGGCGCATGCTCAAGGCGGGCGGCCTCGTCGAATATTTGAAGCAATCTCCGCAATTCGCCTGATCGATAGAACAGAAGGGCTCAGCCATGTCTCGCGCGAAGTTCCATGACCGTGTCAAGCGGCAAAAGACCGTCTGGGCGGCCGGCGCCTATGACGCGATGTCGGCCAAAATGATCGAAGCGGCGGGCTTCGAAGCCCTCTTGACCTCCGGTTTCGGCGTCTCGGCGTCGTTCCTCGGCCAGCCCGACGCCGAGCTCTACACCATGTCGGAAAACCTGACGGTGGTGCGCAATGTCGTCAACGCCGTCGCTATCCCCGTCATCGCCGACATCGACACGGGCTATGGCAATGCCATCAACGTCATGCGCACCATCCGCGAATTCGAGAGCGCCCATGTCGCAGCGGTGATCCTCGAGGATCAGGTGTCGC
>JBIOEK010000459.1:0-3529 GCA_044445925.1 Hyphomicrobiales bacterium | reverse complement strand
TTCAGCGCATAGGTCATGCCGATCGACCACGCGACGATGGTGAGGTGGGAACCGGCGCGCGCGATCTTCGCCTTGCCGAGCGGGATGATGAAATCATCGAGCTTAGGTACCGGCGAGGACTGGCCGTAGAGAATTTCATTTTCGAGGAAGATCACCGGGTTCGGGTCGCGAATGGCGGATTTGAGCAGGCCCTTGGCGTCGGCGGCCGTGTGGGGCGCCACGACCTTCAAGCCCGGCACATTGCTGAACCAGGCCGTATAGTCCTGGCTGTGCTGGGCAGCGACCCGTGCGGCCGCGCCGTTCGGTCCGCGAAAGACGATCGGGCAGCCCATCTGGCCGCCCGACATGTAGAGTGTCTTCGCCGCCGAGTTGATGATCTGGTCGATCGCCTGCATGGCGAAATTGAAGGTCATGAACTCGACGATCGGTTTCAGTCCCGACAGCGCGGCCCCGACGCCGAGCCCGGCGAAGCCATGCTCGGTGATCGGGGTATCGACGACGCGGCGCGCCCCGAATTCCTGCAGAAGCCCTTGCGTCACCTTATAGGCGCCCTGGTATTCGGCCACCTCCTCGCCCATGACGAAGACGGCGTCGTCGCGGCGCATCTCTTCCGCCATGGCGTCGCGCAAGGCTTCGCGCATGGTCATGGTCACCATCTCGGTGCCGGCCGGCACCTCGGGCTCGGCCGAGGCCGGCGTCCGCGACGCATGCTGGGCGGCTGGCGCCTTCACCTCGGCCGGCAGGCGCGGCGGCGCGGCGGCCGGCGCCGCTTCGGCTTGTTTCGCCTCTGCGGCCGCGCCGTTTGGCTTCGCGCCCCTGGCCTTCTCGGGCGGGGCTGGCCTCGAGACTTGCCCCACATCCTCGCCTTCGCCGGCGATCACCGCGATCGGCGTATTGACCGCGACATTCTCGGTGCCGTCGCCGACCAGGATCTTGGCGAGTATGCCCTCATCGACCGCCTCGACCTCCATGGTCGCCTTGTCGGTCTCGATCTCGGCGATCACGTCGCCCGATTTGATCGTATCGCCCTCCTTCTTCAGCCATTTCGCGAGCTTGCCCTGCTCCATGGTGGGCGAAAGAGCTGGCATCAATACGTTGGTCGGCATGAGATACTCGGCGGCCTGAATGAAGGATCGAATCCTGAAGCTTACACCAATCCGGGCGATCGGGGCCCGTCGCTGCCGTCACAGCAGGACATCGGTCCACAGCTCGGCCGGAGCGGGCTCGGGATCGTGCTGGGCGAACTCGGCCGCCTCGTTGACGATCTCGCGCACCTTGGCGTCGACCGCCTTGAGCTCGTCTTCGGGCATCTTCCAGGTCTCGAGGAGCCGCTTGCGCACCATCTCGATGCAGTCATGCTCCTCACGCATCTTCTGCACTTCTTCCTTGGAGCGGTATTTGGCGGGATCCGACATGGAGTGTCCGCGATAGCGATAGGTCTGCATTTCCAGGATATAGGGGCCCTTGCCCTCGCGCGCGAAGGAGACGGCGCGCTCGCCCGCGGCCTTGACGGCGCGCACATCCATGCCGTCCACCTGCTCGCCCGGAATGTTGAAGGACGCGCCGCGCTTGGAGAAATCGGTCTGGGCGGAGGCCCGAGTCACCGCCGTACCCATGGCATAACGGTTATTCTCGATGACGTAGACGACGGGGAGCTTCCACAGCTCGGCCATGTTGAAGCTCTCATAGACTTGGCCCTGATTCGAGGCGCCGTCGCCGAAATAAGTGAGCGTCACCGCGCCGTTCTCGCGATAGCGGTTGGCGAAGGCGATGCCGGTGCCGAGCGACACCTGCGCGCCGACGATCCCGTGCCCGCCATAGAATTGCTTCTCCTTGGAGAACATGTGCATCGAGCCGCCCTTGCCCCTCGAATAGCCGCTGCGGCGGCCCGTGAGCTCGGCCATGACGCCCTTGGGATCCATGCCGGTCGCCAGCATATGGCCATGGTCGCGATAGCCGGTGATCACCTGGTCGCCTGGCATCGCCGCCATCTGCATGCCGACCACGACGGCTTCCTGGCCGATATAGAGATGGCAAAACCCGCCGACGAAACCCATGCCGTAGAGCTGGCCCGCCTTCTCCTCGAAACGGCGGATCTGCAGCATCGAGCGATAAGCCAAGAGTTCATCCTCGCGGGTGAAGGGAGCGCCCTGCGGAACTCCGCCATCGCCGGCGCGGGCCGGGGGCCGCTGCCCATTCGATTTCTCTCCATCCTTTTCAGTCGCCGGTCGCGTGGACGAGCGGGCCGGTTTGGCCGCGGCAGCTGCCATGCTGTTCCTCCTCAATCGTTCGGCGGAGATTAGACGAAGGACTAAGGCTTGGCGAGAGGCGCCGGGCCTTCAAGGGGTGTTGGCCGGAATGCGCCTGACGGCTGACAGCGGCGCCCCGACAGGCTATCGATGGCGTCGCGCCCCGCTTCAGGGGGCGTTCCAGCACTCTCCGGGAGGTTTCGATGACGACGCCCTTTTTCAAGCTCGCGGCAGCCGCCGCGATCAGCCTTTGCGCTTCCTTCGCGATGGCGCAGCCCGCGCCAACGAAGCCGACGGCTCCGGCTAAGCCCGCTCCCGCGGCAGCTGCTCCTGCTGCTGCTCCGGCAGCCACTCCCGCGCCGGCCGCCAAGCCCGCCAGGAGCGCCAAGAGCCTGGAATGCTCCAAGGAAGCCGACGCCAAGGGGCTCAAAGGCAAGCCGCGCAAGAAGTTCCGTGCCGACTGCATGAAAGGCAAGACGCCAAGCTGAGCTCGGCGCGCAACGATTGCGAGGGGCGTCCTGCGGCGCCCCTCCCCCCCTCTCATGAACGAGGGCTTGTAGTGAGCTCCCGGCAAGGGCTTTTGTCGGCGAGCTCTCGTCAGCGCGCTCTCATCAGGGAGTCTTGGTCGAACCGAAATCCTTGATGTAGACGACGAGATCGTTCTTGTTGACGCGGCCGAGCTCTGCCCGCACGCGTTCGTCGAGCAGGTCGCCGTCGAGCACGGGGCCGTGCAGCATGGCGACCTTGCGTTCGAGCGCCACGCGCTGCTCCTTCAAATCGGTGAGCTCGTTGCGCAGCGCGAGGACCCGGCTCTTGATCTTGCGTTTCGCCTCGATGCCGCGCGCCCCTTCATAGGCTTGTGCCACGAAATATCCCGTGACCAGCGCGGATGCGCCCCACAATAGCACGACCCCGAGGATCATGCGCCAACGGTGCCTGACGACCATGGCGGATCAGGTCCTAAAGGGTTTCCGCCTCGGATCGAATCGGTCGAACCATCCAGGCTTTTGTTTTCGCATGATCATTTCGGGAAAATGGTTTCACCCGCCTGCCCGAGGGCAAGCTTTTCAAGAGCATGCTTGAGCGAGGTTAACGAGGGCTTGCCAGCATGAGGGGCCAGTGAAAACTTGAGTAGCGCGGAAGGATAGGTGCAAGGATAGGTGCCCTTCGGATGCCTGCCTATTTCATTCCCATGGCCGGTCGAGCCTCCTCGACGCACCAGCTTGGAGCCCATCGATGCCGGAAGCGATGACGACAGGCTGCTGCATAGCGGGCGGGGG
>JBIOEK010000458.1:0-3533 GCA_044445925.1 Hyphomicrobiales bacterium | reverse complement strand
GAATAATATTTGGCGCCGCGCAGCCAGGCCGTCTCGACGCTCGCCAGATAGGGCTTGCCGGCCAGCCCGATCTCGACGACGCGCCTAGCCTTTTGCAGCCCGTTGCCGAAGCGGTACTGGAAGATCGGCATGATGCGCCCCCGCGTTTTTGCCTCGACCGCGGAGAGCTCATCGAGCTCGGCGAGCGAGCCGACCAGCGGCTTCTCGCAAACGACCTCCTTGCCGGCCGCGAGCGCCGCCAGGGCCTGCTCGAAATGCAGCGAGGGCGGCGTGCAGATGTCGATGATATCCACATCCTCCATGCCGAGCACATCGTCGAAGGACGAAGTGCGGCGAGCGACCCCGAATTCATCCGCAACCTCAGCGAGTCGCTTCTCGTTCAGGTCGCAGAGCGCCAGCACCCGGAACTTGTCGGGATGGCGCGCATACCCCTCCCCGATATGCATGCGGCCGATGCCGCATCCGATGACCGCGACGTTCCAGATCTTCGCCATCATGCTTCTCCGAGGAGCCTTCAGCCGCGCTCGGCCATGGCCTGCCCGGTCAGGGCAAGCTCCATAGCCTTGAAGCAGCGCGCCTGCGGCATTGCCGTCTCGGTGCGATCCTTGATATCGGCGAGCAGCTCGCGCCCATAGGGCAGGTCCACCTCCGAGCAATCGATGCGCCGCGTGCCTTGGCGATCGACGAGGAAGAGATGATCCTTGCCCTCGAGGCCTGCGATATCGACATATTTGCGCAGCTCGAGATAGCCCTCGGTGCCGAGGATCATGAGCCTTCCGTCCCCCCAGACCGGCAGGCCGTCGGGCGTCAGCCAATCGACGCGCACATAGCCACTCACCTCGCCGGCGCGCATCAGGAGCTCACCGAAATCCTGCAGCTGCGGCCTGTCAGGGTTGGCCCGGTTGGCGACGCGCGCTGCGACCACGCGCGCCTCGAGCGCATCGGCGAAGAACAGGAATTGCTCGCATTGATGCGAGGCGATGTCGGCGAGGATGCCGCCGGTCTTGCGGCGCTCGTAGAACCAGTCGGGGCGGGGCAGGTTCTTCAGCTTGTGCGGCCCGAGCCCCGTCGTGCTGACCACCTTGCCGATGGCGCCCGAGGCCACGAGCTCGCCCGCCTTCACGGTCGAGCGCGTCTCGAAATGCTCCGAATAGCAGATCGAGTAGATGCGCTTCGTCTGGGCCTGGACTTGGCGCACTTCAGCCAATTGCTCGAGCGAGGTCATGCCCGGCTTGTCGGTCATGTAGTCCTTGCCGTGACGCATGACCTCGATGCCGAGCGGAGCGCGCTCGCAGGGGATGCCGGCCGAGACGATGAGAGCGATGCCGCCATCCTCGAGAAGCCGCCTGCGGTCCGCGATGCGGGGCGCTTGCGGATAGCGCGCCGAGAAGGCCTTGGCGAGATCGTCCTCCGGCGCATGGAAGCCCACCAGGCTGGCGCCGGCGCGCAGGAGGCAATCGGTCTGGCCATAGATATGGGCGTGGTTGATGCCGATCACGGCGAAGCGAATATCGGTCATGACGTCTTGTCCTTCGCAATTGGCTCGAGGGCTGCCCTATCTCGGCTGGAGGTCGATCCTCAGCCCTTGAGCCCCGTCGTCGCGATGCCTTCGATGAGCAGGCGCTGAAAGAACAGGAAGAAGGCGAAGATCGGCAGCAAGGTCAGCGTCGACATGGCGAAGAGCGCGCCCCAGTCCGACTTGCCGGTCGAATCCACGAAGCTGCGCAGCCCGAGCTGCACCGTGTAGGAGCTCATGTCGTTCAGGTAGACGAGCGGGCCGAAGAAATCGTCCCAGGTAAAGATGAAGGTGAAGATGGCGGCGGTGGCCAAAGCCGGCAGCGACAGCGGCAGGATCACCATCCAGTAGATGCGCCAGGGGCCGCAGCCGTCGATCATCGCGGCCTCGTCGAGCTCGCGCGGAATGGTGCGGAAGAACTGCACGAGCAGGAAGATGAAGAAGGCGTCGACCGCCAGGAATTTCGGCACGATGAGCGGCAGGAAGGTGTCGATCCAGTCGAGATTGAGGAACAGGATGTATTGCGGGATCAAGGTCACGTGGTAAGGCAGCATCAAGGTGCCGAGCATCAGCGCGAACCAGAAGTTCCTGCCCCGGAACCTCAGGCGCGCGAAGGCATAGGCAGCGGCCGAGCATGACAGCACATTGCCGATGACCGAGGCGATCGAGACGATGAGCGAGTTCACGAAGAACTTGCCGAAAGAGATCTGCAACCCCACCCAGCCGCGCCGGTAGGAATCGAGATTGAAGCTCGACGGCCAGAGCGAGGCCGAGCTGAAGATGTCGCTCTCCGGCTTGAACGAGCTCGCGAGCATCCACAAGAGCGGATAGAGCATGGCGAGCGAGGCGAGGCAAAGCACGGCGTGCCGGGCGAGCGAGCGTGCGTGACCCTCCGCGCGCCGCCCCGGAAGGCTCATCGATGCTGCGACGTCAGCCATCATAATGCACCCAATAGCGCGACGACAGGAAGGCGAAGGCGGTGAACATGGCAATGATGACGACCAGGATCCAGGCGAGCGCCGCCGCATAGCCCATGCGGAAATAGGCGAAGGCCTCCTGATAGAGGTAGAGCGTGTAGAAGAGCGTCGAGTCGATCGGGCCGCCGGTGCCGCCGCTGATGATGAAGGCGGGCGTGAAGGCCTTGAAGGCGTCGATCGTTTGCACCACGCCGTTGAAGAAGACCACCGGCGTCAGGAGCGGCAGGGTGATCTTCCAGAATTGCTGGCGCTTGCCTGCGCCATCGATCTCGGCCGCCTCGTAGACATCCTTGGGGATCTGCCGCAGGCCAGCGAGGAAGATGATCATCGGCGAGCCGAACTGCCAGACGCTCAAGGCGACGAGCGTGTAGAGCGAATAATCGGGGTTCGATATCCAGCTCGGACCCTGGATCCCGAAGAGCGAGAGGAACTGGTTGAACAGGCCGTTGCCGGCGAACAGCTGGCGCCACAGCACCGCGATGGCGACGCTGGCGCCCAGAAGCGAAGGCAAATAGAACATCGCCCGGTAGAACGGCAGCCCCCGGATGCCCTTGTTCAGCAGCATCGCCACGCCGAGCGCGAAGGCGAGCTTCAGCGGCACCGCGAGCCCGACATAAAGGAAGGTGACGCGCATGGCGGAGAGGAATTTCGGATCATTGGCAAGGATGCGCGCATAATTGGACGCGCCAACGAAATTCGGCTCGCGCAGCAGGTCGAAATCCGTGAACGACAGATAGAGCGATGCCAGCGCCGGGCCAAGCGTGAGGCCGAAGAAGCCCAGGAGCCAGGGCGCCAGGAATAGATAGCCGGCCGCGCCGCCCCGCCTTCGCCAAGGCGAGGCGATCTTGGCTCGCCTCATCGGCCGCGCCGAAGCGTCGGCGAGCGCGGCCGCCATCGCCTCAGCCTCGCGCGAGGATGGCGTTTGCTTCCGAGACGAATTGCTTGGCGCCGTCGGCGGCGGAGAGCTTGCCGAAGCCTACCTGCTCGTTGACGCGAAGCAGGAGCGTCGCGATCTCACCCGCGCCGCGCGGCGGGGGCGG
>JBIOEK010000457.1:0-3534 GCA_044445925.1 Hyphomicrobiales bacterium | reverse complement strand
TCCCTGCACCAGGCGGAAGCCCTTATAGGAGGGAATGAATGCGATGCCCTTGGGGCCTCCGCCGATGCGCATGGAGCAATTATGCGCGCCGAAAAACCGCGTGCAGGCCTCGTTGCTGTCGAGGCGCGGAGCCTTCTCCTCATATTCGGCATGGGAATTGAAGGCGGCATTATGACATTCGGACGCCTCGAGCGCCGCCTTCGCCACGCAGTCGCGCTCGTCGCTGAAGGCGGCCGATGCGGAAGCCTCAGGACGTGGCGGCGCCTTGCGCGGTCGCGCCTGCGCCTCGCCCATCTGGGCGACCGCCAGGCTCGATACGGCAGCCGCCAGGAGCCACAGCGAGCGGCCGCATCCAGGCGTGGGTTCGCGCCCAACGCTAAGCAAATCAGCCACCCCCGCTTTCAGTCGCGCCATAAGAGCCAAGATCTTCGATTCTGCGTTGATCTTGAACGATAATCATGCCCATTGAAAGGCAACAGGGAGAAGCGCATGGCAACGCTCGCGAGGTTGGCGGATTTCGGAGAGTTCTTCGGGCTCGCGCTGGCGCTCGTGGTGCTCTATCTCGTCGTCTACGTCCTCGCCACGAACCATAACGAATTGGCGCTCATCCGCGCCAATGTGCTGTCGGCCGCCATCTCTCTCGGCATGAGCCTCATCGGCTTCGCGCTGCCCCTGTCGAGCGCCATCGTCTACACCCATAACCTTTGGCATTTCTTCATGTGGGGCGTGGTGGCGCTGATCGTGCAGATTCTCGTCTATTGGCTGGTGCGCATCGTCCTGCCCGACCTATCGCGGCGGATCGCGGCCGGCGAGGTGACGGCGGCGCTCTTCCTCGGCTGCGCCTCGCTCGCCGCGGGCATCGTGAACGCGGCGGCGATGAGCTTTTGAGGTGGCTTCCGGGCTGACGCTCGAGGAGCTTCGCCGGCTGGCGGTTTCGGCCTCCCTCTTCGCGCCGACCACGCTTCCCCGCGCCATCGCTGCGCTCGGCTTCGTGCAGGCCGATCCGATACGCTCACCGGCGCGCGCCCAAGATCTGATCTTGCGCCAGCGAGTGGCGAATTACCGCGCGGGCGATCTCGAGCGCCGCTTTGCGCGCCTCGATGTCGAGGAGGACTTCCTCTACGCCTATGGCTTCATGCCGAGCGAGGTTTCGAACCTCCTGCATCCGCGTCCCGACCCGCAAGGAAAACGCCATCGGCCGACCGGCCTTGCGGCCGAGGTGCTGGCTTTCGTGCATGAACGCAAATCCGCGCATCCGCAGGACTTGATGGAGCGCTTCGGCAAGGAGCGCGCCGTGAACGGCTGGGGCGGCTTCTCGAAGGCGACGACGCGTGCCCTCCAGAGCCTGCATTTCTACGGCCTCTTGCGGGTGGCGCGGCGCCGAGAGGGCATCCGCATCTATGAGGCAGCGCCTGAACGCCTTGAGATGTTCGACGCGCGGGAGCGTGCGCGCCGCCTGCTCCTCCTGGTGGCGCGCCTCTTGGCGCCCCTGCCGGAGAAGAGCCTGCGTCCGACGCTCGCACTCCTGTCACGCGGAGCGCCCGGCCTTCCCGGCATGCATGCGGGCGTCGAGGCGCTGTTGCGCGACGGGGAGCTCGAGAGCGGCGAGATCGATGGGGAGAAGTATCTCTGGTCCGCCGCCTCGGCGGGCTCCGAGCCCGGCGCGGGACCGCGCAAGGTCCGCTTCCTCGCGCCCTTCGATCCGATCGTCTGGGATCGGCGCCGCTTCGAGCATCTCTTCGGCTGGGAATACCGTTTCGAAGCCTATACGCCCGATGCCAAGCGCCGCCTCGGCTACTACGCCATGCCGCTCCTCTTCGCCGACAAAGTCATCGGCTGGGTGAACCTGACGCTGGCGCAAGGGCATCTCAAGGTCGAGCCGGGCTTCGTCGGCTCCCCTCCCAAGGGGCGCGATTTCCGCAGGGCCTTCGATGCCGAGGTGGCACGAATGGAAGCCTTTCTGGCGGTGCCGAAGCGAAGCTGATGCATGCCGCCCCGTCGAGACCTCAGGGACCTATCCGCTTCGCCCAGCCTCGCTCGCGCTGCAGCACGATCAAATCGAAGGAAGGCGCCTCGCCGCTGATCGCAGTGAGGAGGCAATGGGCCTGGCCGCGATGATGCGTCTGGTGGTTGAAGAAATGGTCGAGCGCCTCGCTCAGTCTCTGCTCGATCCTCGCCGGGTTGGTGATCGTCGCGTAGGTGAAGCTTCTCGACAGCGCTTCCCCGCCGAGACTTTGGACATAGGCTTCGATGCGCCGATCCTCGGCCTGCCGCGCGGCCCTGAGCTCGGCGAAATCCTCGAACAGGATGGCGTCGAGCCTCGCGGGCGCCTCGCCCTCGCCGGTGAAGCGGCGCATCCAGATACGGTCGCCGACGAGCAGGTGATTGAGCGTTCCGTGCAGCGATTTGAAGAAGGCGCCCCGATCGGCGCGGTAGTCGCCATCCGAGACCGCCGCGGCGGCCTCATAGAGGCGCGAATTCGCCCAGGAATTATAGGCGGCAAGACGTGCATAGCGATCTGTCATCGCAGCGGCCCTCGTCGATGAGCGGCAAGCTTATCCGAGATCGGCCCGATATTCAGCATCCCCGCCTGCCCTGGCGACACGAGGCATGGTGTGAGCGGACCGCGATTTCGCCGGAGCCGCAACGGCTGCTTTGCGCCTGGCGATACCATTTTTCTCGAAATGCAGCCCCTTGCGGCAGGAAGGGAAGCCATGCTGGCCAGGGCAATTTACCAATCCGATCTTGTGCGATATCGCTCGGCGAAGCGAACCTCGCGACCATGGGCTGCGCGGCGACATTGGGGAGGCGATCAGTTCGATAACTTCGGAACCACAGGGGCAAATCTCATGAATAAATATGTTGCGGAACTATTCGGCACCGCGGTGCTGGTGCTCATGGGCTGCGGCTCTTTCGTGCTAGCCGGCTATGGGCCGTCCTTCCCAGTCGGCATGCTGCCCGTCGCCCTGACCTTCGGCCTGTCGGTGACGGCAATGGCCTATGCCATCGGCCCGATCTCCGGCTGTCATATCAACCCCGCCGTAACGCTCGGCGTCTGGGCGGCCGGACGGATACCGTCCACCGAGGTGCCGGGCTATATCGTCGCGCAGCTCGTCGGAGGCATTGTCGGGGCCGGCATCCTTTACCTCATGGCGACCGGCAAGCTCGCAGGGTATGATATCGCGAAGGACGGTCTCGGCCAGGACGGCTGGGGCGAGGGCTATCTCGGCGGCTATGGCACGGGCTCCGCCATCCTCGCGGAGTTCTTCGGAACGCTGATTTTTCTCACCGCCATCCTCGGGGCCACCCAGAAGAATGGAGGACATCCGGCGACCGCCGGCCTGGCAATCGGCCTGACGCTGGCGCTCGTCCATATCGTCTTCATCAATGTCACGGGCGTCGGGGTGAACCCGGCGCGCTCGCTAGGTCCGGCGGTCTTCGTCGGCGGCAAGGCACTCGCGCAACTCTGGCTGTTCCTGATCGTGCCTTCGGTCGGCGGGCTGATCGCCGGCTTCCTGTTCAGGATCGGGTTGC
>JBIOEK010000456.1:0-3535 GCA_044445925.1 Hyphomicrobiales bacterium | reverse complement strand
CGACAAGATGGCGCTCACCGATTGCCTGGGTCTCGCGAGCGACATCAAGGAGAAGGCGGAGATGCGCCGCGGCCAATAGGGCGCAGGTAGGCAGGGAGGATCGACATGGACCGCCGCAACGTCTTCGCATCGGCCTTGGCGCTCGGCGCTGGCCTGTTCGCCGCAAAGGCCGCGTCTCCGGCGCGGGCCGCCGCGCAGGACGGCACGCCCAAGGTCCCCTATCATCTCGCGGATCTCGAGAAGGTCGCCTTCGTTCTCGGCAATATCCGCAACCATATCGACGGCATGGGCGGACCCGACAAGGTCACGATCGCCCTCGTCGTGCATGGGCCGGCGCTGAAATCCTTCAGGGCCGACACGCATAATGAGGATATCCGGGCACGCCTCGCGGAGATTCGCGCAGGCGGCGTCGAGCTGCATGCCTGCCGCCACACCATGGAGGCGCAGAAGCTCACGCTCGGCGACCTCCTGCCGGGCTTTCAGGTTGCCGAGAAGGGCGGCGTGGTCAAGCTCGCCGAGCTGCAGGGACAAGGCTTCGCCTATCTGCGTCCCTAGAGAATGCGAAATGTTCTCCTTGCGTTCTGATCGAAAATCGAATAAAATGCACGAGATTTGGCGTAGCCGGCGCTCGCGCTCGGCTCCGGTTATTTGAGGCGTGAATATCGACGAAGGGGCGCCTGGCGCGCTGCTTCGGCGCGCCTGCGGCTCTTGCATTGGCTTGGCCTTCGGTCAAGCTATGTTGCAACGCAACATGGGCTTCGTTTTTGCCGACCCGAAATGGGTATCCCGATACCGGCTCTCGCTGCATTTCACCTGCAAATGCAGCAGCGCCGCACTGCAGCAAACTTGTGGTTCCGGCCATGAGCCTCAAAAAAATCTTTGGTCGAAAATCAACATTCCTCAACATTCTGCCTGAGGTTTCGGCGCGGACGGTTTGCCGGCCGGGTTGGGGACGGTCTTGGGTTTCCGGGCGCAGACCGATCTCTTGGGCTCGCTGCCCTCTTCGAAGCCCCGCAAGATCTGCTGACTCGCTGGCCTTCATTCGCGTAGATTGCCGCGGCGATTCTGCGAGCAAGCGAGGGCGACGGCCATGCCGCTGGTGACCGACTTCAACACGCTGACCTTCGACTGCTACGGAACGCTCATCGACTGGGAGCGGGGGATCCATGCCGAGCTTCGTCCTTGGGCCGACAGTCACGGCCGCCGGGATCTCGGCGACGATACGATCCTGGAGAGCTTCGGGAAGGTCGAGGCCGCCTGCGAGGCCGAGACGCCGGGCAAGCTCTATCCGGAAATCCTGGAGGAGGTGCATCGCAGGCTCGCCGCGCTCTGGGGCATCGCCTCCAAGGCCGAGGAGGCGGCGGCCTTCGGACGATCGGTGGGGAGCTGGCCGGCATTCGCGGACAGCGCGGCCTCCCTGCAATACCTGAAGCGATACTATAAGCTCGTCATCCTTTCGAACGTCGACCGCGTCTCCTTCGCCAAGAGCAACGAGAAGCTCGGCGTCGCGTTCGACCGGATCATCACCGCGCAGGATGTCGGCTCCTATAAGCCCGACCGCCGGAATTTCGAGTATGCGCTGGCTGATCTCGAGCGAAGCCTTAGCGTGCGCAAGGCCGATATCCTGCACACGGCGCAGAGCCTCTTTCACGACATCGTCCCGGCGAAGGCGGCGGGCCTCGAGACCATGTGGATCAACCGGCGCAAAGCCACCGGCGGCTTTGGCGCGACGCCCATTCCCGAGGCCTTGGGCGAAGCGGCGACGCCCGACTTCGAGGTCGCCGGCATGGCGGATTTCGTCGCCCTGCATCAGGCGCATCTGCGTGGCGGGCGCGCCTGACGGAGGCCTCGCGGAGCGGATCCGTGTCGCGCGGACCCGTAGCAGCGTCCCTTGAAATGCTCTATATGACCGATAGGCTGCGCCGCGCGCCGGAGTTCATCTCCTATCCAGCGCGGGGTCCGGGCGCTCCCGGAGCGGCGCGCGTTTTGCGCGAAAGGCCATTTTGCCCGGCGCGTTCCGATCACGCGCCACACCCCGAAGGATGCTGCCATGTCCCAATCTCTCGACAGCTTCAAATGCCGCAAGACGCTGAAAGTCGGCGCTCGCGCTTATGTCTATTATTCGCTGAAGGAGGCCGAGAAGCATGGCCTCGCGGGAGCCTCCGAGCTTCCCTTCTCGATGAAGGTCGTGCTCGAGAATCTCCTGCGCCATGAGGATGGGCGCACGGTGAAGAGGGCCGATATCGAGGCCGCCGCCGCCTGGACGCAGAACCGCGGCAAGACGGAGCACGAGATCGCCTTTCGTCCGGCCCGGGTGCTGATGCAGGATTTCACCGGCGTTCCGGCCGTCGTCGACCTCGCCGCCATGCGCAACGCCATGGAGGCGCTGGGCGGCGACCCCGACAAGATCAATCCGATGGTGCCGGTCGACCTCGTCATCGATCATTCGGTCATTGTCGATTTCTTCGGCAACTCGCGGGCACTCGGCCAGAACGTCAAGCGCGAATACGAGCAGAACCAGGAGCGCTACCGCTTCCTGAAATGGGGCCAGCAGGCCTTCGAGAACTTCTCGGTCGTGCCTCCGGGCACCGGCATCTGCCATCAGGTCAATCTCGAATATTTGTCGCAGACGGTCTGGTCCCGCAAGGAGAAGATCAAGAGCCGGAAGGGCAAATGGGAGAAGGTCGAGACCGCCTATCCCGACAGCCTGGTCGGAACCGACAGCCACACCACGATGGTCAACGGCCTGGCGGTGCTGGGCTGGGGGGTCGGGGGCATCGAGGCGGAGGCCGCGATGCTCGGCCAGCCGCTCTCGATGCTGCTTCCCGAGGTCGTCGGCTTCAAGCTGACGGGCGAGTTGCGCGAGGGCGTCACCGCGACCGACCTGGTGCTGACCGTCACCCAGATGCTGCGCAGGAAGGGCGTGGTCGGCAAGTTCGTCGAATTCTTCGGCCCCGGCCTCAATGCGATGTCGGTCGCCGATCGCGCGACGCTCGCCAACATGGCGCCCGAATATGGCGCGACCTGCGGCCTGTTTCCGATCGACCAGCAGGCGCTCGCCTATCTCAAGACGTCGGGACGCAAGCCAACGCGCCTCGCCCTCGTCGAGGCCTACGCCAAGGCGCAGGGCTTCTTCCGGACGCGCGCGACCCCCGATCCCGTCTTCACCGACACGCTCGAGCTCGAGCTCGGCGAAGTCGCGCCGTCGATCGCCGGACCGAAGCGTCCGCAGGATCGCGTCGTCCTTACCGAGGCCAAGGCCGGTTTCGCCAAGGCGATGGAAACCGACTTCAAACAGGCGGCGCCGATCGCGGAGCGCTACAAGGTCGAGGGGACGAACTTCGATCTCGGCGACGGCGACGTGGTGATCGCCGCCATCACCTCGTGCACCAACACCTCGAACCCCAGCGTGATGATCGCCGCCGGCCTGCTGGCGCGCAATGCGGTGACCAAGGGCCTGACCGTCAAGCCCTGGGTGAAGACCTCGCTGGCGCCGGGCAGCCAGGTGGTCGAGGAATATCTCGAAGCGGCCGAT
>JBIOEK010000455.1:0-3552 GCA_044445925.1 Hyphomicrobiales bacterium | reverse complement strand
TAAAGCGCCTGAGCATGATCGGGAAAGCCTTGCTGCCGCGCAGGCGGGGGCGGATTCCGGTCAGGCCCTGAAACCGCAGCACCAGGAGTAGAGAGCTTGCTTCGTTCCATGCTCGCCCGGTTGCAAGGTTCGGGCAGGCCGGCCCCGCCGACGGGCGAGCCGCCAAAGGACCAGCCGCCAACGGGCCAACCGCCGGCAAGCGGGCTGCCGGCAAGCAAGCCGCCGATACAAGCTGCGAAGCCGTCGCGTCTATCCTCGGAGGCGCTGGACGCGGCCTTTGCCGAGGCCTTGCGGCGGCCGGGGGACGGGACTTTGCTCGCCTCCCTGTATGCCGGGCTTGACGCCAGGCGGAGCGCGACCGAGCCTGCGCTTCGCCGTGCGGCCACGGCGACCGATAAGGCGCTCGAAGCGGCCATGGTCGATACCGCCCGGGCGCTAGCGCTCGGCGGGGCACGCCACCTCACCTCGATGCTGCCCTGGTTCGGCCATTGGCTGAAAGGCTATGCGGAGTTCGTCGAATCGGCGCGCGCCGCAGGCTATCAATTCCGCAGCATGGAGGCTCTGCGAGATGGCGCTCCGGAGCGCTCCATCCTCATGCGCTACGATATCCATCTGCGCGATCTTCCCCCGGCTCTCGGCTTCGTCGAGGCCAACAGGCTTCTCGGCGTCGAGGCCGAGTTTCATCTGCCGCTCGGCTATAGCCGCCAATACGTGGCGGCGCGCGCCGATTTCGAGACGCTCGCCTCCTGGTTCTCGCCGGTGAGCAGGGCCGCCTTGCATGCGGCCTCCTTCGAGAGCCATCTCCTATGGACGCATTTCGACGGCGACGAGTTCGCCTTCACGCGCTGGACGCGGACGCCCGAGGCCGCGGCCTTCGCGAGCGATCTCGCTGCCGGCCGCGATACGGCCTACGGCAATCTCGCGACGCTGATGGGGAAAGCCGAGGAGACCTTCGCGAGGCAGGCGGGGGAGTTCAAGGCGGCCTTTCCCGATGCCGTCTCGTGCTCCGGCCATGGCGGGGCGTTGAATGGCCGCCTCGCCGGCCTGAGCGCGACCGAAGATGGCGCGGCATATCTCCACGCGCTCATGGGCAGCCGGCAGTTCATCACGAAGGCACGTGCCGAGAAGGCCGGCTTCATCGGGGAAAGCTATGAGGCGAGCCTCCGCTTCGGCATGGATTACGTGTCGGATCGTCCGGATGGTCCCTTCACGGATGAGTTGCAGGCTACGATCGATGCCGGGCGCTCGGCTGTCATCGTCATCCATCCAGCGCTCGTGCAGCGGGGCCACTATGCATTCGAGCCGGTGCATGCCCGGCAATGAGGGCGAGGCGGCCGTCGGATTGCGGGCGACGACGGACGCCGGCCCTCGCGCAAGGGCGCGAGCCGATGGCTCGAGCTGAGCCCTTGGGCGCGAGCTGATTCCCGATGTCGCTTGCACGCAGTTTTGCCCTTGCCGATTATGTCGAGCTGCTTGTCCTCTTGCAGCGGCACGGCGTCTCGTTCCGTAGCCCCGAGCGTCCAGATATGGGCTCGAGCCAGATGGAACGCGCCCATTACCTGCGGCATCTCATGGTCGGCGATGTCCGGTCGGCATGGCCGTCCTGCCCCCGCGCTCAGGCGGCCTTGCGGTTCGCCTTTTTCGGCCGTGGGGGAGAAGGAAGGACGGTGGTCGGGCGAAAGAACTGCGGATGGATGAGCCAGATGCAGGAGCCCTTCTTGATGTTCTTGATCATGCGCCGCTTCAGGGGACCCGAAATCTTGAACTTCGGGCCGACGACCTCGAAGGCTCCGGTCGAGAGATCGCCCGCCTTGATGCGGGTGCTGTTGTCGGTGACGTAGTAATCGCATCGCGTGAGCCCATGCTGGCGCGTCCATAGCAACGTATCCGCCCATAGCTCGAAGCCCATCTGGCTCAGACGATAGCGGGCGTAATGCTCGAGCCAGAACTTGTCCTCGCATCTCAACGGTTCCGCGCCCGGTCTCTCGGCCAACTCCTTGAAGAAGGCGACCGTCTCCAGTTTGAGGCGCGCCTGATAGGAGGAATTGCCATGCGTATTGGCGATCTTGAGCTCGATCCCTTCCTTGCTGAACAAGGAGCGGGCGGCCTCCACGCCGCGATACAGGTCGCCGAATTCCTCGATCATGGCGAAGCCGTCGATATGCAGCCCGACCTGATGGCCGAGCTCCTGTATCTTGCGCAGGACCTCGAAGGTCTCGGGGCGATCGAAGTATTTTTGATTGATGCGATGGCGGGGCATCATGAAGAAGCTCGACCTTATGCCGGCTTCGGCTTCCGCTCTCGCGATCAGCTGCGTGTTGACAAGATCATGGTGGATGTCGTGCTTGAGGAAGTGGACCCGCCTTGCGCTTGCTCCCGCCACGGCCGCGGGGCCGAGCGCCTCGAAGCTGACGCCTGCATCCACGAGGCCGCGCAGCAGCGCGACATAATCCCCGATCAGGAAATGCGTGGGGTCCGGGCGCCGCAACCTTGCAAGGATTGCCGGCGCGCCGGGCAAGTTGCTCAGCCACCTCATCTGGGGTCCGGTGGCCTCTCTTTAGGCCTGAAGAATTGCGGGTGGATGAGATAGACGCAGGAAGCGCTCGGGACCACCTTGACGAGGGCGAGCGCGAATTCCTCGGGGATCTCGAATTGCGGCGTCTTGATCTGCCATGCGTGATCGGGCAAGTCGTACGAGGTCAAGGATTTCGAGTTGTCGGTGACGAAATAGCGGCACAGGAATCGGCCGGTCGCGGCCGTCCAGAAGGTCGTGTCGGCCCAGGCCTCGAACCCCATCTGCGAGAGGCTGTAGCGCGAATGTTGCCCGCGCCAGAACGGGTCCTCGCACAAATTGGGGCCGGCGAATTCCTTGTAGAAGTCGACGCTCTCGAGCTTGAGCCTGGCTCGATAGCTCGAATTGCCGTGGGTGTTGCCCACCCGGGCGTCGATGCCTTCGGCGAGAAATCCGGCCTTGGCCTCGGCGACGCCCTTGTAGAGGTCGCCCGCCTGCTCGACGAGCGAAAAGGCGTCGATATGCATGCCGACCACATGCCCCATGTCCCGAATCGAGCGCAGCTTCCGCCAGGTATCGGGGTTGTCAAAGTATTTAGCGTTGATCTTGTTACGGGGCATGAAGAAGTAGTTGGCTTTTACACCAATTTTTTCTTCCGCCTGCGCCATGAGAAATGTATTCTCCAGGTCGTGGTGGATGTCATGCTTGACGAAATGGCTATGCCGCGCCTCGGCGTCGAGGATCCGGCTCTCCGACAGCGTCTCGAACCTGGCGCCTTCGCGGCGCAGCGCAAGGATAAGCTCCACATACTCCTCGATATGAAAATGCACGCGCGGCATCGATGTCATGCGCAGCCTCCTGACGATTGGTCGGCCGCCGACTATCCCTTCTCGCCTCGATTGCCACGCCCGCGCGCGGACATAACCCCACTTGGCGCCGAAAAGCTAGTCGAGGGGTGGCGCTGATTGTCTCCCACCCCCCGCGAAGGAGGCCCCAACGCCGGCGATTAACCTGAACTCCGGGCCGTGAGTCGCTGAGCG
>JBIOEK010000454.1:0-3560 GCA_044445925.1 Hyphomicrobiales bacterium | reverse complement strand
CTCGACCGGCTCGCCGGGCTCGGCGCGCGTGCTCTCGTTCCGGGGCGGGGCGCTTCGCTGCCGACGAGCGATCTCGTCGCCGAGGGCATCGCCTCGACGCGGGGGTTCCTCGAGGCCTTGTTCGGCGCCGCGAAGGCCTCGGTCGCCAAGGGCCATACATTGAAGCAATGCTTCGCTGCGGCGCGGGCCGCCATGGACGGGAAATTCGGCTCCTTCGCCATCTATGAGCACTGCCTGCCCTTCAATGTCTCGCGCGCCTATGACGAGGCGAAAGGCATCGATCACCCGGTGATCTGGACGGCCGAGCGCGACCGCGAGATGTGGGCGCAACTCCAGGGCTAATGCCAGGCAAGTGAGACCTTTGCAGAGATGGGCACGGCGCCATTCCCTGCGAGGTGGACGGGGCTCGCTGAGCTGCCGCAGGTGACGATGCTCGAGCGCAAATCCCTCTTCCAGTTCGGCTACCGGCGCTCGCCAGACCAGGACGCCGGTCGGCCGGCCCGCCACCGGGTGATCATCGTGGGCGCTGGGCCGGTCGGATTGTCGCTCGCCATCGATCTCGCCCAGCGCGGCGTCGCGGTCGTGATTCTCGACGACGCCGACCGCATCGGGGAAGGCTCGCGCGGCATCTGCTACGCCAAGCGCACGCTCGAGATCTGGGACCGGCTCGGGGTCGGCGACCGCATGGTCGAGAAGGGGGTCACCTGGCGGCGCGGCAAGGTGTTCCAGGGGCAGGACGTGCTCTACGAGTTCGATCTTCTGCCCGAGAGCGGTCATAAGCGCCCGGCCTTCATCAACCTGCAGCAATTCCACGTCGAGAATTTCCTCGTCGATCGGGCGGGCGGCATGGAGGGGATCGATCTGCGCTGGCGCAACAAGGTGACCGGCGTCGCGCCCGACCCCATGGGCGCCGAGGTTACGGTCGAGACGCCAGACGGACCCTACCGCCTCGCCGCCGATTGGCTGATCGCCTGCGACGGGGCGCGCTCGACGCTCAGGGCGCTGCTCGGGATCGAGTTTTCGGGCGAAAGCTTCGAGGATCAGTTCCTGATCGCCGATATCAAGATGCATGCCGATCTGCCGACCGAGCGCCGCTTCTGGTTCGATCCGGTCTTCCATTCCGGTCAATCGGCCTTGATGCACCGCCAGCCCGACGATGTCTGGCGCATCGACCTGCAGCTCGGCCGCTACGCCGATGCGGACGCCGAGAAACGCACCGAGAGCGTCAGGCCGCGCATCGAGAAGATGCTGGGCCATGGCAAGTTCGATATCGAATGGGTGTCGGTCTATCAGTTCCAATGCCGCCGCATCGCCCATTTCGTGCATGGGCGCGTGGTGTTTTGCGGCGACAGCGCCCATCAGGTGTCGCCCTTCGGGGCGCGCGGCGCGAATTCCGGCGTGCAGGACGCCGAGAACCTCGCCTGGAAGCTCGCGCTCGTGCTCGACGCCAAGGCCGGGGCTTCGCTCATCGACAGCTATGCTCTCGAGCGCGGCCAGGCGGCCGACGACAATATCCGCCACTCGACCCGCTCGACCGACTTCATCGCCCCCCACAGCGCCGCCGAAGCACGCCTGCGCGACGCGGCGCTTTCGCTGGCGCGGCATGCGGAATTCGCCAAGCGGATGGTGAATTCGGGCCGCCTGTCGACCGCGAGCGCCTATGACACGCCGCTCTCGACGCCAGATGCCGAGGAATGGGCGGGAGGCGTGCCCCCGGGCGCCGCGATGCAGGATGCGCGATTGCGCCGCGCCACCGGCGAGGCGGTCTTCCTCACCGATATCGTCGCGCCGCGCTTCACGCTTCTCGTCGCCGGCGCCCGCAGCGACGCTTGGGGTCCCTTGTCGAAACCGCTCCCGATCCTCGCCCTCCCCGGCGCCCCGAAATCGGGCAAGCCCGATTCCGCAAACTCAACTGCAAATGAGGCCGATCTCGTCGCGATCGGCCTGACGGCGCAGGACGAAGTCGAGCTCCATGACGCGGAAGGCCAGTTCGCCGAGCGCTACGATGCAAGCCAAGGTTCGGCTTATCTGCTGCGCCCGGACGGGCATGTGGCCGCAAGATTTCGTGAGGTCTCGGCAGAGCGCCTCGAGCTTGCCTTGGCGCGTGCCTGCGGCGAAGGCTGAGCCATGAAGCTCGACACCTCCGCCCGCTTTCGAGATCCCGACGCCGCCTACCGGCTGATCGTCGAGGCGCATCGCGGTCTCGACGAGGATGAGAGCCGCAAGCTTGATGCGGCCCTCATCCTCATCCTCGCCAACCAGATCGGCGATCTCGCCGTCCTCGAGGAGGCGCTCACGCTGGCACGCGCTTCGATCTCGCCGGCGAAGGGCGTGGCCCAGAGCCCTGCTTAAGTGACACCTCAACTTTCAAAGATCTCGCGGGGGGCCAATGGCGGCGTTCCGGCGAGCCGCGGAGCTCGTTCGTTGAGCTCATCTCGTCGACCCCCGGCATGGCGATCTGCTAAGCTTGCGCCCGACGCCCCTCGCATCCTTCTCCCAGGAGAGACCTTATGTTCAAGAGCATCCTCGTGCCGGTCGATATCGCCGAGGTCGATGTGGCCCAGCCCGGCCTCGACAAGGCCGTCGAAATCGCCAAGGCGAGCGGTGCCGCGCTCAAGCTCACCCATGTGCGCTCGCCGGTCCCTTACGCCATGAACGAGTATATCCCGGCCGAGTATTACGACAGCGACGAGAAAGGCTCCTTGAAGACGCTGGAGACGATGGCCGCCAAGCTCGGCTTGCCGAAGGACCGCGTCTCGATATCCTCGCCCTTCGGCAGCATCTATGACGAGGTGCTGAAGGAGGCGGCCGCGATGAACGCCGATCTGATCGTGGTCGGGTCGCACCGCCCGAACTGGAGCACCTATCTGATCGGCTCGAATGCAACGAAGATCGTGCGCCATGCCTTGTGCTCGGTGCTCGTCGTGCGGCTGCCGAACGCATCGACGCCCTCGTTCTGACGCTTATGCGCAATCTTCTCACGGATGTCGCCGGCATCAAGGTCGGCTGCGCCCATGACGAGAAGCTCGCTTCGGGCGTCACGGTCACGCTCTTCGACGAGCCGACAACCGCTTCCGTCTCGGTCTCGGGCGGCGCGCCGGCCGGACGCGACCTCGATTGCCTAGAGCCCGATGCGCGCCTCGAAGGCGTCGACGCGATCCTGCTCTGCGGCGGTTCGGCCTTCGGGCTCGACGCCGCCTCCGGCGCGCAGGCTTGGCTGCGAGAGAGAGGGCGCGGGCTTGCGATCGGGAATGCGCGCGTTCCGATCGTGCCGCAAGTCATCTGCTTCGATCTCCTCAATGGCGGCGACAAGGATTGGGGCCGCTATCCGCCTTATCGCGAGCTCGCCTATTTGGCCTGCGACGCCGCGGGGCCGGATGTCCCGCTCGGCAGCGCGGGGGCGGGCTTCGGCGCAACGACCGTCAATCGCAAGGGCGGGCAGGGCTCGGCAAGCGCGCGAGCGCGATCGTGCCTTGTGGTTGCGGCGCACGTCGTGGTCAATGCGATCGTCTCGGCCATTATCGGCGACGGACCCCTTTTCTGGGCGGCGCCTTGGGAGG
>JBIOEK010000453.1:0-3571 GCA_044445925.1 Hyphomicrobiales bacterium | reverse complement strand
GCGCATTCCTCGCGGTCGGCGAGATCGCCGGGCGCGCCGGCGCCGCTCGCATCAGGCTCGCCGCGCCGATCGGCGAAGCCGAGATCGAAGCCAATTTCGCGTCGCGCATCGAGGCGCGCGACAGCGTCGCCTTCGATAGGGCGGCGCGGGCGGTTCGCCGCCGCCGTCGGCGCCTTCTCGGAGCGATCCTTCTCGATGACGCGCCGCTGCCCGTCGAGGCCGACGACGAGGCCGCCTTGGCGCTGGCGCGCGGCGCAAAGGCTCTGGGGATCGACAAGCTGCCCTGGGGCAAGGACCTGCGGCGTTGGCAGGGCCGGGTGATGTTCTTGCGCAAGGCGCTGGGCGGCGCCTGGCCCGATCTCTCCGATGGCGCGCTCGCCGGCAGCGTCGCCGAATGGCTCGCGCCACGGCTCCTCGGCAAGACGAGCCTCGACGAGATCGGCCCGGACGATATGCGCCTCGCGCTCGAAGGGCTGTTGCCCTTCGATCTGCGTCGCAGGCTCGAAACGGAGGCGCCGGCCCATTTCGACGCGCCCTCGGGTTCGCGCCTGCCGATCGACTATACCGAGGAGGGCGCCTCGCTATCGATCCGCGTGCAGGAACTTTTCGGTCTCCATGAGCATCCGCGCCTCGCGGGCGGGCGGCAGGCCCTGGTGCTGAATCTGCTGTCGCCTGCCCACCGCCCGATCCAGATCACGGCCGATCTGCCGGGCTTTTGGCGCGGCTCCTGGAAGGAGGTGCGGTCGGAGCTGCGCGGACGCTATCCGAAGCACCCATGGCCCGAGGACCCGTTCTCGGCGCCGGCCAGCAGCCGCGCCAAGGCACATGGGAAGGCGCGCGGGAAGTAAAAAGGGAAGAAGCCCCGACTGGCGCCTCAATGCGGGGCCGCGATCGAGGTCGAAGAGGCTCGCATCCGGTCGAGGTCGGTGCGGAGCCGCTCGACATCGCGCCGGTGCATCCGCTCGGCTCTGCGATGCCGGCCCTGGCCGATCCAGGTGGCGATGCCGCCGATCAGCACGCCCAGGATCAATGTCGCGAAGACCACGATGAAGAGCGGGGCCTCGACCGCAAATCCCGTCGCTGTGTCGGAGAACGGGTCGAAGAACACGCTGACACTGGTGCGATTGCCGACGGCGAAGGCGACCGCCACCAGCGCCAGCGGGACGAGGACGATCGCCTTGGCTATGCCGCGCATGCGTCAGTCGCCGCCTGGGCTCTCCGCCTCCTGGGCCGCGGGCGCGGACCCGGCCGCCTTGCGGGCGCGAGGAACCTTGGCTCCCGCATGGTTGAGCGCCTCGCGGATTTCCTTGCTCGCCTTGAACATGGGAACGCGCTTCGCGGCGACCGGGACGCGTTGTCCGGTGCGTGGATTGCGCCCGACGCGCGAGCGACGCTCCTTGGCCGAGAAGGCGCCGAACCCCCTGATCTCGACGCGATGGCCGTTGGCGAGCGCGTCGGTGATCGCGTCGAGAACCGCATCGACCGCGGTCTCGGCGTCACGCTGATACAGACCGGGGTAGCTGCGCATCACGCATTCTACCAGCTCAGACTTGATCATCGAGGCCCCCGCACTGTGACCTACTCACCCAAGGGCTGCCATAAGGCGAGCAGCCCGCTCATTACCTGCGTCTGCATCGGTCCACTCGCGGCGGAGAGGATGTGCGATGCGTCCGCGAGGCCCAATTCCGAGAGCGCGCCCATCATGGCTTGCCCTGTCAGCCGCTGCAGCCAGCCGCGACCCGTCGCGGTCCAGTTGCGGATCGGCAGATTGGTGTCAATCCCTTTGTCGCTTTTCAACCAGGCGAGGGCCTCGCTCTCGCCCCCGATGCCGTCGATCAGTTTCAGGTTCAGCGCCTGCGAGCCCGCGAAGACGCGCCCATCCGCGACCTTGGCGAGCTCGGCATCGTCGAGATGGCGCCGCTCGCGCACCAGGTTCTTGAACCAGGCAAAGGTGTCGCTGACCAGCGCCGCCATGGCGGCCGTGGCTTCGGGGGGCGTCGCCTCGAAGGGACTAGGCGAGGCTTTCAGCGGGCTCGACTTGATGGTCTCCATCTTCACGCCGATATGGTCGAGAAGTTGCGTCACATTCGGGTTCTGGAAAATGACGCCGATCGAGCCGACCGCCGTGGAGTTGCGCGCGTAGATGCGATCGGCCGCCAGCGAAACCAAGTAGCCGCCGGAGGCCGCGAGCGAGCCGTCGATGGCGACGATCGGGCGCTTCTCGCCGACCTTGCGCAGATGCTCATAGATTTCCTCGGAAGCGGCCGCTCCGCCACCGGGGCTGTCGATCTCGAGCAGCACGGCCTTGGCGTCGGAATTCACCAGGCGATCGAGCATGCGCGTGAAGTCCGTATTGCCGAGGATGAGGCCGCTCACCCTCACGCGCGCGATATGGGGCTTGCCCTCGAGACCCTCGGTGTAGCGCGAGGCCCCGACGAAAATCGCGACGATCGCCAGCACGGCCGCGGTGACTCGCCAGAATGTCACCCGCCTGCGCAGGGATCGACGCTCGACCACCACATCGGAACTCATGCTCATGGCGTCACCTTAATCCCCGAAGAGCGCAAAGGGCAAGGAAGGCTTGAGCAATCCGGGCAAGGTGACGCCAGGAATTTTTGCCGGAATCTTTGGAGATATTGCGTCCTCGGTCCCTCTCGGGGTCTTCGCGCCCCGTGAACCGCGGAAAAAATGCAGCCTCGCATCACGGATAGAAAAAACCTCTCCCCTTTTTGGGGGGAGAGGTGGTCGAATTTTCCCGACGGGAGGCGAGCCGCCCGTTATTTCTTCTCGTTGGCGCGGCGCAGCGCGGCACCGAGGATGTCGCCGAGGGAAGCGCCCGAATCGGTCGAGCCGAACTGCGCGATTGCTTCCTTCTCCTCATGCACCTCGAGCGCCTTGATCGACACCGAGACCTTGCGTCCCTTGCGGTCGAACTGCGTGACGCGCGCATCGACCTTCTCGCCCGGGGCGAAACGCTCGGGCCGCTGGTCGCCGCGCTCGCGCGCCAACTCGGCGCGACGGATGAAGGAGGTGAGGTCGGTGCCGACGATCTTCACCTCAAGGCCCGATTCCTTCACTTCCGTGATCTCGCAGGTGACGACCGCACCCTTCTTCAGATCGCCGGCTTCGGCGAAGGGGTCGCCATCGAGCTGCTTGACGCCGAGCGAGACGCGCTCCTTCTCGGTGTCGACGTCGAGCACCACGGCCTTGACCGTGTCGCCCTTCTTGAACTGCTCGATCACCTCCTCGCCCGGACGGTGCCAGTCGAGATCGGAGAGATGCACCATGCCGTCGACATCGCCCGGCAGGCCGATGAACAGGCCGAATTCGGTCTTGTTCTTGACCTCGCCCTCGATCACCGAGCCGACCGGATGCGTTTCCTGGAACTCCTCCCAAGGATTGCGCAGCGCCTGCTTCAGGCCGAGCGAGATGCGGCGCTTGACGGGATCGATCTCGAGCACCACGACCTCGACCTCTTGCGAGGTCGAGACGATCTTGCCGGGATGGACGTTCTTTTTGGTCCAGGACATTTCGGAGACGTGGATCAGCCCCTCGATGCCCGGCTCCAGCT
>JBIOEK010000452.1:0-3573 GCA_044445925.1 Hyphomicrobiales bacterium | reverse complement strand
TGGATTCCCTTCCCCTCGCCCCGGACTTCGTCCGTGGCTCGGCCGGGAATGCCAATGCGCACTTTGCGGCGCAAGCGGCTGATCAGTTTCCAAGCGTAGCGCCGTCCGAGCGCGGGTCATGGGCCGCCTCGATCGATCCATCGGGGTAGCGCATGAGGGCACCCGCATGGCCGAGGGCTTCGTCATAGGCGCTATCGAGAACCAACACCGGGTGGCCGGCTCGCCCGAGGGCGCGCACCAAGGCGTCGTCGAAGCGGTTCTCGAGGGTCAGCTCGATGCGCGTCTTGCCCCAGGTGCGCCCGAGCAGGAAGCGAGGCGCATCCACGGCCTGATGCAGCGCCTGGCCGAAATGCACATGGCGCGTGAACAGCTCGGCCTGGAATTGCGGCTGGCCGTCGCCGCCCATCGCGCCATAGGACATGACGCGGCCGTCCTTGAACAAGGCAAGCGGCGGATTGAGCGTGTGGAAGGGCCGCCGCCCCGGCTCGAGCGGGTTGAGCGCCTTGGGGTCGAGCGAGAAGGACACGCCACGGTTCTGCATCAAGAGGCCGGTGCGCGGCAGCACGCAGCCCGAGCCGAACTCCCAATAGGTGCTCTGAATATAGGAGACGGCGACGCCTTTGGCGTCGATCGCGCCCATCCACACCGTGTCGCCGATGGGCACGGCGCCGCCGAAGGGTGCGGCTCTTTTCATGTCGATCGCGGCGGCTTCGCGATCGAGATGCTCCCGCGTGAGCATGTCCGAGGGGTCTTCGCGCAGATGCACGAAATCGGTGACCAAGCGGTTGCGCGCCGCGAAGGCGCGCTTGGTCGCCTCGATGAGGCCGTGCACATGCTCGAAGCTCTCGGCCTTCGCCACGCCGAGCCGCTCGAACAAGGCGAGGATCATGAGCGAAGCGAGCCCCTGCGTCGGGGGCGGCGCGTTGTAGACCTCTCCGAGAGCCAGCGCGACGCTGAGCGGCTCGCGCTCGATCGCCCGATAGGTCTCGAGGTCCCGGCGCGTCACGGCGCTGCCGATATCGGCAAGGTCGGCGGCGATCTCTCGCCCGACATCGCCGCGATAGAAATCGTCGAGCCCGGCGCGCCCGATATGCTCGATCATGTCGGCGAGCGCCCTCTGTCTCAGCAGGGCTCCGGCTTTCGGCAGCTTGCCGTCCTCGAGGAAGGCCGAGGCGAAGCCGGGCGCGGCATTCAGAGCCTCGAGCTCGGAGGGCTGGTTGCGCGCCATCGAGGCCGAGACCTTGCAGCCTTCGCGGGCGTGACGGACGGCCTCGCCCAGGAGATCGGCGAGCGGCAGGCGCGCGCCCATGCCGCGCGCCAATTCGTGCGCCGTGTCGAAGCCCGCGACCGCGCCCGGCACGGTGAGCGCCGCGAGCGGCCCGCGCGACGGGATGACGTCATGGCCGGCTTCGCGAAAGCTGGCGATCGTCGCGTTAGCGCCCGCCGGGCCGCAGGCCTCGATGTAGCGCACGCGCCCTCTGCGGTCGGCGATCAGCCAGAAGCCGTCGCCGCCGAGCGAGTTCATATGCGGATAGACGACCGCGATCGTCGCCGCCATGGCGAGCATCGCCTCGATGGCGTTTCCGCCCTCGGCCAGCACGGCCCGCCCGCTCTCGGCGGCAAGATGATGCGGCGCGACGGCGCAATAACGGGAAAAGCGCCTATCGCTCATTGCGGCCCTCGCCCATACACGTCCTCGAGCCGCAAGATGTCGTCTTCACCCGTATAGGTGCCGACCTGCACCTCGATCAGCTCGAGAGATATGCGGCCGGGATTGGCGAGCCGATGCACGGCTCCGATCGGCACATAGGCGGATTCAGTTTCATGCAGCAGGATGACGCGGCCATCGACCGTGGCCTCGGCCGTGCCGCGCACCACCACCCAATGCTCGGCCCGATGGAAATGCTTCTGCAAGGACAACCTCGCCCCGGGCTTCACCATGATGCGCTTCACCTGGAATCGGGACCCGATATCGAGACGCTGATACCAACCCCAGGGGCGATAGATGCGCGCATGCTCGTCCGCCTCGAGGTAGCGCTTCTGGCGCAACTGAACCACGAGATCCTTCACGGCCTCGGCCTTCTGGCGCGACGAGACGAGGACCGCGTCTTGCGTCGTCACCACGACGATGTCGCTCAAGCCCACGACCGTGGTGAGCAGCTCGTCGCTGTAGACGAGGCTGCCATGCGTATCGACCAATTCGGCCTTGCCGCGCACCACGTTGCCGCAAGCATCGGTCTCGGACACTTTCCACACGCCGTCCCAGCTCCCGATATCCGACCAGAAGAACGACACGGGAAGAACGCCGGCGCGTTGCGTCTTCTCGATCACCGCATAGTCGATCGAGGTTTTCGGAGCGCTCTCATAGGCCGTGGCGTCGAGCCTGATGAAATCGAGATCGACGGTCGCGGCATCGAGCGCGGTGCTCGCCGCCGCGAGGATATCGGGCGCGAGACGCGAGAGCTCCTCGAGCATGATCTCGTGCTTGAACAGGAAGTAGCCGCCATTCCACAGATAGCCTTGCGCGATGTAATGGGCGGCGGTCGCCGCATCGGGCTTCTCGACGAAGCGCTCGACCGCAAAGCTCGGCCCCGCCTCGATCGGCGCGCCTGCGGCGATATAGCCATAGCTCGTCGCCGGATAGGTCGGCGTGAAGCCGAGCGTCATGATGTAGCCTTTGGCGGCGGCCTCGGCCGCGATCCGGCAGGCGCCGGCGAAGCTCTGCGGCTCCTTGATCACATGGTCGGCCGCCATGACGAGAATGACGGCATGCGGATGCTTCCTCGCCGCATAGCTCGCCGCGACCGCGACGGTGGCAGCCGAATCGCGGCGGGCAGGCTCCAGGATGATGTCGGCCTCGATGCCGATCTCGGCGAGCTGCTCGGCAACGATGAAGCGCGACTGCGCATTGGCCATGACCACGGGCTTGAGGAAGACGGCGGCGTCATCGACCCGTTTCGCGGCATTCTGGAATGTCGAATGCTCGCCCACGAGCGTGATGAACTGCTTGGGCATGCTCTCGCGCGAGGCCGGCCATAGGCGCGTGCCCGAGCCCCCGCACATGATGACGGGAAGGATCAAGGCGCTCTCACCGGACATCGCCTCGGTCCTCCTTCGATCGGCGGGCTACGGGATACACACATCTCTCGCCAACCAAGCACGTGTGCAAGCGGGCTGATTGTCGACATTCTAGAACGGGTTGATCCCCGACAGTTTAGAGGGTGCGGGATGTTCCGCCTAAGGCCGCCATGCGTCAAAGTTCTCAGATGTCGCTATTCGGCGCGCCAATCCTGCGCCCATAGCGAGGAGAGGTCGCCATGGCCGGTGGTCACATAACCCTTGAGCCATTTCGGGATGATATGCGGTTCGGCGCGGAAGAAGAGCGGCACATGCGGCAGGGCGGTCGCATAGATGGTCTGCATCTCGGCCCATAGGCCGATCTGCTTTTCCGGGTCGAGCTCCTGCTCCGACTGGCGGATCAGCTCGTCGAGGCGCGGGATCGAGATGCCGGAATAGTTGGAGCCGCCATAGGAGTTGGCCTCGGAGGGGATGCCGCCCGTGCCGTAGTTGCGG
>JBIOEK010000451.1:0-3589 GCA_044445925.1 Hyphomicrobiales bacterium | reverse complement strand
AGAGAAAGCGCCTGCCGTGCTTCGCCTCGCAGGGCGCTTTCGATCTCGCCGGGCAACCAGGGGCGGCCAAGCGCGGCACGGCCGATCATGACGCCGTCGGCGCCGGAACGGGAAAGAGCGGCGGCTGCATGCTCCAGTGAGGCGATATCGCCATTGACGATCACTGGGACGCTTACGGCGCGCTTCACGGAAGCGATTGCGGCCCAATCGGCTTGGCCGTCAAAGAACTGGGCACGCGTGCGACCATGAACGGAAATCAGGCGGGCGCCAGCGCCGGCGCAGCGGCTCGCAACTTCCGCTGCGTTCAGGCTCATCGCGTCGAAGCCGAGCCGCATCTTCACGGTCACCGGCAATGCCACGGCGCCTGCGACCTCCTCGACGATGCGCTCGGCGAGATCGGGTTCGCGCATCAGCGCCGAACCGCAGAGCTGACGCGCGACGCGCTTTGCCGGGCAGCCCATATTGATGTCGATGACGTCTGCACCCGAGATCTCGGCGAGGCGCGCGGCTTCAGCCATGCAGTGAGGGTCTCGCCCAGCAATCTGCACGATATGCGGCCACACACCCTCCCCTTCGAGCTTGAGCCTCGCTTCCTCGCTGCCTCGCATGAGTTCCGGAGAGGCGATCATCTCGCTGATCACGCAAGCTGCTCCGAGGCGACGCGCGATCCTGCGCATCGCCACATCGGTGATGCCTGACATCGGAGCGAGCAGCACGCAGCCATCGAGCGCAAGGCGCCCAATCCGCAAGGGGGCAGCCATTCCAATAGGCATTTTGCCCAATTTTTGATCAATCTGCATCTTGCTTAGATAATAGACAGGTCATTGTGCGCCGCACAAGGCCTTTGCGCCGCAGCACCTGGTGTTCAACCATTTGCGCTTCGGCTCTTGCGCTTCAGCTTTCCTTGGGCCAACAGCGAGAGCGTTGCGGCATCGGGTCGCAGAGCCTGGCAGGTTATTGCGTCCGAAGGCCTTGCAACCGGAGCCCTGGCATTCGAAGGCTTGGCATTCGAAGGTCTGGCATTCGAAATCTTCGCCACCTCCAGACAACAGCTTTTTCCTTTCGGCCCCATCGAGCCCATCCGCAATTCGTGCTCCCGACGCTCTCCTTCGCTCTCGCTCGGACCGCGGCCCTGATCGTTGCCGCGGGACGCGGCCTGCGTGCGGGAGGCGAGCTGCCCAAGCAATACCAGCTCATCGGCGGAATGAGCGTCCTCGAGCGCACCATCCGGGCGCTACGCGAAGCGGTCGGAGTGGCCCATGCCGTCGTCGTCATCCATCCCGACGATGCCGATCGCTACGAGACGATCACGGCGCGCCTCGGCCGGCTATCGCGCGATTTCCTGTTGCCGCCAGCCTTCGGCGGCGCGACCCGCCAGCTCAGCGTGCGGGCCGGGCTCGAGGCTCTCGCGAAGGTGCCGCCCGACATCGTGCTCATTCACGACGCGGCGCGGCCCTTCCTATCGGCGGCCCTGGTGGCGCGCGCCATAGAGGCAGCCCAGCGCCACGGCGCGGCCGTTCCGGGCATTCCCGTCAATGACACCATCAGGCGCCTCGGGAGCGGGCGCCCCTATGGCGAGACCTTGCCGCGCGAGAGCCTGCGGGCCATCCAGACACCGCAGGCTTTCGCCTTCGCCGAGATCCGCGAGGCGCATGCCCGCGCCGCCGCCGCGGGGCTCGACGCCTTCACCGATGATGGAGGGCTCGCCGAATGGGCGGGGCTCGACGTTCATGTCTTCGAGGGCGAGGTGGAAAACGCCAAATTGAGCCTGCCATCCGATTTCGCCCGGGCCGCCCAGCAGGCGAAGGCGCTGACCGAAACTCGCAGCGGCCTCGGCTATGACGTGCATGCCTTCGGTGAAGGGACGTTCATCATGCTCGGCGGGGTGAAGATCCCCCATGGCCGCGGCGTGGTCGCGCATTCGGACGGGGATGTTCTGCTGCACGCGCTCACCGACGCCGTGCTCGGCGCGCTCGGCGACGGCGATATCGGCATGCATTTTCCGCCTTCCGATCCGCGTTGGAAGGGAGCGGCCTCGCGCCTCTTTCTCGCCGACGCGGCGGCACGGGCAACCAAGAGAGGCGGCCGCATCCTGCATCTCGACGCGACGGTCATTTGCGAGGCGCCGCGCCTCGGCCCTCATCGCGAGGCGATAAGGGCCTCGATCGCCGAGATCGCCGGCATCGCTCCTGGGCGCGTCTCGATCAAGGCCACGACCTCCGAGAAGCTCGGCTTCACCGGCCGCGGCGAGGGCATCGCGGCACAGGCGATCGCTACCCTGGAATTGCCGGTCAGCGAGGGAGAGCAAGATGTTCGATGACGCGGTGCTCGCGGCCGCGCGCGGCCTCCTCGCATCGTGCCGCGCCAAGGGGCTCCGCCTGGCGACGGCCGAATCCTGCACCGGCGGGCTGATCGTCGGCGCGCTCACCGAGATCGCCGGCTCCTCGGACGTCGTCGAGCGCGGCTTCGTCACCTATTCGAACGAGGCCAAGACCGCGATGCTCGGCGCGCCGCGAGAGCTGATCGAACGTCATGGCGCGGTGAGCGAAGAGGTCGCGAAGGCCATGGTCGAAGGGGCGCTTGCCCGCTCGGGAGCCGACATTGCCGTCTCCGTGACCGGAATCGCGGGGCCCAGCGGCGGCAGCGCCGAAAAGCCCGTCGGCCTTGTGCATTTCGGCTATGCCGCGAAAGGACAGGCGGTGCGGCACATGGAAAAGCGTTTCGGCGATGTAGGGCGCAGCGAGGTGCGCCGCCTCACGGTGCTCTCGGCGCTCGAATTGCTCGAGCAGATGGCGATCGCGGCCTCAACCGCCTCCGCTCGAGCCTGAGACGGCTTTGCCGGGAGAACCGGAAGTCGCCGCGCGCCCGTAGACGGCTTCCGCGCGCCGCTCGAAAGCCTCGGAGAATTTGCGGAAGGCACGCTCGAACATGGCCCCCATCAGCATGCCGAGCATGCGGCTCTTGAACTCGTAGGTGATGAAGAATTCGACCTGGCAGCCTTCCCCGCCGGGCTTGAAGGTCCACAGATTGTCGAGTGCCCGGAACGGCCCGTCGAGATAGGCGACGGCGATCTTGAGCGAGGCGCGGTCGAGCGTGACCTTGCTGATGAAGGTCTCCCGGATCGCCTTGTAGCCGACCGTCATATCGGCGATCAGCGTCTCGTGGCCGCCTTCGCCCGGCACTCGGCTCCTCACCCTGAGGGCCTCGCAGAGCGGCAGGAAGAGCGGGTATTTCTCCACATCCGCGACGAGCTCGAACATCTGTCGGGGCGAATGCCTGACGCGGCGCGTGGTGCGGAAGGAGGGCATGCGGGTCTCGCGCGACGACCGCGATCAGATGCCGAGCTGCGAGAGGCGCGCCGCCTTGAGCCTGGCGAAATCCTCGCCCGCATGGTGCGAGGAGCGGGTCAGCGGGCTCGCCGAAACGAGCGCGAAGCCCTTGCTGTAGGCGATCGTCTCGAAGCCCTTGAATTCCTGAGGCGTCACGAAGCGGATGACGGGGTGGTGCTTGCGCGAGGGGGAAAGATACTGCCCGATGGTGAGGAAATCGACCTCGGCCGAGCGCAGATCGTCCATGAGCTGTAGCACTT
>JBIOEK010000450.1:0-3591 GCA_044445925.1 Hyphomicrobiales bacterium | reverse complement strand
TGACAATACCATGATGCTGCGATCGAAACCGAAACGAACCGCACCGATCGCGGCCCCTTCCTGGCTGCTGCTGATCCACCAGCTGCCGCCAAAGCCCGCCTATCTCCGGGTCAAGGTCTGGCGCCGGCTGCAAGGACTTGGCGCCATCTCGCTCAAGAACTCCGTGTATGTCTTGCCGGCGGGCGAACAGGCGCTCGAGGATTTCCAGTGGCTGCTGCGCGAGATCGAACAAGGTGGTGGCGAAGGAATTATCTGCGAAGCGAATCTCGTCGATGGCCTGAGCGATCAGGAGATGCGCGCGCTGTTCGATGCGGCACGCGACGCGGACTACGCGGAGATCGCCAAGAAGCTGCGCGCCGCGGCCGCCGAGGTCCGCGGCGGCAAAGCCGCGGCTGGCGAGAGGAGGCCTGAAGTCAAGGCCCAGCTGGCGCGGCTGAGGCGCCGGTATGCGGAACTGAGCGAGATCGACTTCTTCGGCGCCACCGGGCGGCTGACCGTCGATGGGCTGCTGACGGAGCTCGAGCGAGAGCTCGCCGGTGCGACAGGCGAAGAGGATGCGGAGGAGGCCGAAGTGAAAAAAGCAGTCCCCGAAGACCTCACCGGAAAGATTTGGGTCACGCGCAGCGGCGTGCATGTCGACCGCATTGCCTGCGCCTGGCTGATCCGGCACTTCATCGATCCCGAGGCGCGCTTCAAATTCGTCTCGGCGAAGGACTACGCGGCGCGGCCCGGCGAGCTGCGCTTCGACATGTTCCGGGGCGAGTTCACCCATGAAGGCGACAAGTGCTCCTTCGAGGTGCTTCTCGAGCGTCTCGATCTGAAGGACCAGGCCTTGAGGGCCGTCGCCGAGACCGTGCACGACATCGACCTGAAGGATGGCAAGTTCGGCCGCGGCGAGGCCGCCGGCATCGCCCATGTGATCGCGGGCATCTGCGCCTCGCAGAAGGACGACCTCGCCCGCATCGAGCGCGGCGCGGCGGTCTTCGCCGACACCTATGAGAGCTTCCGCAAGAAGCGCGGCCGCTGACCATGAGCGAGCCATCCATCGCCTTGAGAGACATCGCGCGCGTGTTCTCGAAAATTGGCGCCATGAGCTATGGCGGTCCGGCCATCATGGGGATCATGCGAGGCTTTCGGTCTGAGAGCCCGGCTCGCGGGATTGGGCCCTGCGACTTGTATTCAAAGGGCATGGCGCAAAGCGATTGCACGCACCTCTCACCAGCTCGCCGCGATATATTTCGCCTCCATGAACTCGAGCAGTCCGTGATGGCCGCCTTCGCGTCCGATGCCGCTCTGCTTGACCCCGCCGAATGGAGCGGCCGGATCCGAAACCAGGCCGCGATTGATGCCGACCATCCCGCTCTCCAGCTTTTCGGAAACGCGCAGGCCGCGCCCAAGGTCCTTCGTGTAGAGATAGGCGACGAGGCCGTATTCGGTGCGGTTGGCGAGCGCGATCGCCTCCTCCTCGCTGTCGAAGGTCACGATCGGCGCCACCGGCCCGAAGATCTCCTCCTCGAGCAGCTTCGAGCCCGGGGGTACATCGGCGATGACCGTCGGCGGGTAGAAATATCCCGTCATCTGGGGAATCGAGCCGCCCGTGAGCACGGTTCCCCCGTGCTTGACGGCGTCCTCGACGAGCTGCGCCACCTTGTTGCGGCTCGCCGCGTTGACGAGCGGGCCGAGCTTCGTCGATTTCTCGATCCCAGGCCCCATCTTCATGGCCGCCATCCTGGCGGAGAGCTTCGCCGAGAATTCGCGGGCGACGCTCCTGTGCACGTAGAAGCGGTTGGCGGCGGTGCAGGCCTCCCCGCCATTGCGCATCTTGGCGATCATCGCGCCCTCGATCGCCGCGTCGATATCGGCATCCTCGAAGACCAGGAAGGGAGCGTTGCCGCCGAGCTCCATCGAGCAGTTGACGACCTGATCGGCGGCCTCCTTGAGCAGGATGCGACCGACCTCGGTCGAGCCCGTGAAGGATAGCTTGCGAACCCTCGGGTCATGCAGCATCGCGGAAACGACAGCCCCCGATCTCGAGGTCGTCACGACGTTCACGACGCCGTCGGGAACGCCCGCCTCCTTGAGGAGCGCCGCCATCGCATAGGCGGTCAAGGGCGTCTCCGTGGCGGGCTTGAGGATGCAGGTGCAACCGGCCGCGAGCGCAGGGCCGATCTTGCGGGTAGCCATGGCGGCGGGAAAATTCCAGGGAGTGACCAGCACCGAGATCCCGACCGGCTGGTACTGAAGCAGGATGCGATGGGCGCCGCTCGGGGCGACGCTCATCTCGCCATTGATGCGGACGGCCTCCTCGGCATACCAGCGGAAGAACTCGGCCGCATAGGCCGCCTCGCCCCTGGCGTCCGGAAACGCCTTGCCGTTCTCGAGAACGATGAGCTCGGCGAAGAGATCGAGGCGCTGGCTCATCAGCTCGAAGGCCTTTCTCAAGATCTCGGCGCGCTGGCGCGGCGGCGTGGCGGCCCACGAGGCGGCGGCCGCGGCCGCGGCGTCGACCGCGGCGATTCCATCCTCGACCGTCGCATCCGCGACGCAGGCGAGCGGCTTCTAGGGCGCCGGATCGATCACGTCGATCCGCCGGCCGCTCGCCGAGGGCCTCCAGCGGCCCCCGATGAACAGATCGGTCGGCATTCCAGCGATCGAAGAGGCTGTCGGCTGCCGGGTCGATGTGAGAGCGGGCATGGTCTCCATCCTTTCGGGTTGCCGGCGCAAGACCGGCGCAAGAGCGGCCTCTCGCCGGGAATAGCTGCTCCAGCTAACGCTTCCAACGCCGCGCGATCAAGCGGTCGCCTCACGGGAGGCAGCCGCCTCCTGGCAATGACGCGGAAGCTCACATGGGTTTGCCTCATCGGCCGCCCTCGGATAGCTGTCGTCGACGAGCAGCGAATGGGAGAAGGACATGACCTACGAAACGATCATCGTCGAAAGCCAGACGCTCGCCAGCGGCGACAAGGTGGGCGTGATCAAGCTCAACCGGCCGCAAGCGCTGAATGCCCTGAACTCCGAGCTGGTGCGCGAGATGAATGATGCGCTCGACCGCTTCGAGGCCGATCCGCAGCTCGGCTGCACCATCATCACGGGTTCCGAGAAGGCCTTCGCCGCGGGCGCCGACATCAAGGAGATGCAGGGGAAATCCTATCCGGCGACCTATCTCGAGGACTTCATCACCTCCTGGGATCGGGTGGCCACCCGCCGCAAGCCGATCATCGCCGCCGTCGCCGGCTTCGCGCTGGGCGGCGGCTGCGAGCTCGCCATGATGTGCGACATCGTCATCGCCGCCGACAACGCCAAGTTCGGCCAGCCGGAGATCAAGCTCGGCGTGATGCCGGGATCGGGCGGCACGCAGAGGCTGACGCGCATCGTCGGCAAGGCCAAGGCCATGGACCTCGTTCTCACCGGGCGGATGATGGATGCGGCGGAGGCCGAGCGCTCGGGCCTCGTGGCCCGCATCGTGCCGCTCGCCGAGCTGATGACCGAGGCGATGAAGACCGCCGAAATCATCGCCGGCCTCTCCTTGCCGATCGTGATGATGGCCAAGGAGAGCGTCAACCGCGCCTATGAGACGACATTGGCGGAAGG
>JBIOEK010000449.1:0-3597 GCA_044445925.1 Hyphomicrobiales bacterium | reverse complement strand
GGCTCGCCGTCGTCGGCTCCCGCAATGCGCAAGACATTTTGATTGCCTACGCCACGAATGTCGGCCGTCTTGCCGCCAATGCCGGCCGGACGCTCGTTTCCGGCGGGGCAAGGGGCATCGATCGAGCGGCAATGCTCGGTGCGCTGGAAGAAGGTGGCAAGGTCATCGGCGTTCTCGCGGACGGCTTGGAAAAAGGCGCGATGAACCGCGAGCACCGGAACATGATCATCCAGGGTCAGATGGTGCTGATCTCGCCCTATGATCCGGGCGCGGGCTTCAACGTGGGCAACGCCATGCAGCGCAATAAGTTGATATATGCGTTGGCCGATGCCTCGCTTGTGGTGAGCTCCGATTTCAATAAGGGCGGCACTTGGGCCGGCGCGACCGAACAGCTCGATAAGCTTCGCACGGCTCCCGTCTATGTGCGATCATTGGCGCAGAACTCCGCAGGCATCGACGCCTTGCTCAAGAAAGGCGCCATTCCTTGGCCTGACCCTCAAGATGCGGACGGGCTCAAGACAGTATTCGATGTGGCGATGCCGACGGCTCCTGACGCCATTCAAGATGGGCTCTCGCTGTTTTCGACCGACGTGCCACCGGCCCGAGCTCGTGACGCTGCGCCTGACCCGCAATCTACGGCAAAAAAAGCTGCCGAGATTTCGCTGCCGTCATTCGCAGGCCCTCGTGAAGACCCGCCCATGGCGCAACTTCCCGACAACCAGCGGGTCGTCGCAGGGCCGGAGGTCAAGCCCGAGGAAGGCGACAGGTTGGTGCCGGCAGCAATCAGTCCGGCCGACACTCTGTTTGCGGTTGCACGCGAAGCGATCCAACGGCTTCTCATAGTCGCGATGAAGCCCGCCGAGATCGCCGCGGCTCTGGAGGTCTCGATGCCTCAAGCCAAGGCATGGCTGCAACGCCTCGTCGACGAAGGTATCCTGGAAAGGAAGAAAAGGCCGGAACGCTATGTCGCCAAGCAATCTCGCCTGTTCGAATGACGGGGAAGGCTCTTTGCTCACCCGCTCAGCGCTGCCTTCACGGCGGGGCCGACCTTGGAGAAGTCCATCTTGCCCGCATGGCGCTCCTTCAGCGCAGCCATGACCTTGCCCATGTCCTTGAGGCTCGCGGCGCCCTTCGCCGCAATGGCTTCCTTGATGGCGGCCGCAACCTCGCTCTCGCCGAGCTGCTGGGGCAGGAAGGACGAGATGACGGCGATCTCAGCATTTTCCTGCGCGGCAAGCTCGGGGCGCGCGCCCTTCTCGTACATGGCAGCCGATTCGTGGCGCTGCTTGATCATCCTCTGCAGGAGCCCCACGATCTCGTCCTCGGTCGCCTGGCCCCTGCCGGCGCCGCGCGCCTCGATATCGCGATCCTTGATGGCGGCATTGACCAGCCGCACCGCCGAGAGCCTGGGCTTGTCGCCCGATTTCATGGCGTCCTTCATCGCTGTGTTGAATTGTTCTCTCAGCGACATGGCATCCCTCCTTCGCGGCCGATGAGCGGCGCAGCGCCATCCTCGGACCGGTCCTCGCTTAGGTTCGAGAGCCATGAGGCGTCAAGGGCGCGCCGCGCGCCGGAAAGGGTCGCATCGCTCGGTCCGTGCCGGCCGCGGGCGTGAAAATGCTGGCGAATTGACGCCCCCGCTTGTCGCGCCTAGAGCGTGCTGCCCTTGGCGGAAACGCAGCAATCGGAACCGACGATGCCCATCACGACCTCGGCACGCTCCAAGGCCGCGCCCGCCCCCTGGGCCGAGCCGCGCCCGACGGCCGTGCTCGTCCTCGCAGACGGCACGGTGATCGAGGGCGTCGGCGTCGGCGCCGCCGGAGAGGCCTCGGGCGAGGTCTGCTTCAACACCGCCATGACCGGCTATGAGGAGATCCTCACGGATCCATCCTATGCGGGGCAGATCGTCACCTTCACCTTTCCGCATATCGGCAATGTCGGGGTGAACGACGAGGATATCGAGACCGTCAACATGTCCTCCTCCTCGGGCGTGCGCGGCATCGTGCTCGCCGAGCCGATCACCGAGGCCTCGAATTGGCGCGCCCGGCGCGGCTTCGACGAATGGCTCCTGGCGCGCGGCATCATCGGCATCAGCGGCATCGATACGCGGGCGCTGACCGCGCTCATCCGCGAGAAGGGGATGCCGAACGCCATGCTCGCCCATCATCCGGAGGGCGTGTTCGACCTCGAGGCGCTCAAGGCCAAGGCCAAGGCGCTGCCCTCGATGACCGGGCTCGACCTCGTGCCCTTGGTCGCTTCCTTCCAGCGGCAAGGCTGGGACGAGACCGAATGGGTCTGGCCCAAAGGCCATGGCCGCCAGAGCGAGCCGCATCTGCGCGTGGTCGCCATCGACTATGGCGTGAAGCGCAATATCCTGCGGCTCCTCGCGACGCGCGGCTGCGAGGTCACGATCGTGCCGCCGACCATGAAGGCCGAGGATCTCCTGGCGCTGCGGCCGGACGGTGTGTTCCTCGCCAATGGGCCGGGCGATCCCGCGGCGACCGGCGAATACGCCGTGCCGGTGATCAAGCGGCTGATCGAGGAGCGCGTGCCGACTTTCGGCATCTGCCTCGGCCACCAGATCCTGGCGCTTGCCATCGGCGGCAAGACCGAGAAGATGAGCCAGGGCCATCACGGCGCCAATCATCCGGTGAAGGAACTGGCGACCGGCAAGGTCGAGATCGTGTCGATGAACCACGGATTTGCGGTCGATGCGGCGTCCTTGCCGACGAACGCCGTGCCCACGCATGTCTCTCTCTTCGACGGCTCGAATTGCGGCTTGATGCTGACCGACAGCCCCGCCTTCTCGGTGCAGCATCACCCCGAAGCCTCCCCCGGACCGCGCGACAGCCATTACTTGTTCGACCGCTTCGTCGCGCTGATGGAGAAGGCGCGCGCCGAGAAGCAGGCTCCAGGCCATGCCGGCCGAGAATGAAGGCCGGGTGGAGACCGCCTTCTTCGAGGATGACGGCCGCGTGCCGAACAGCCGCCTTCCGGTCATCCTCTATCGCGGGGCGATCGAGCCGGATGACGCGGATCCGGCCTTGGCCTTCGAGCGCCGCTTCGGCGCGAACGGCTGGTCGGGCAGCTGGCGCTGGAGCGTTTATCCTTTCCATCATTATCACTCGACCGCCCATGAGGTGCTCGGCGTCGCCGTCGGCAAAGCGAGCTTGAGGCTCGGCGGCCGCAAGGGCCGCGATTTCAAGGTGGAAGCCGGCGATGTGGTCCTGCTGCCCGGCGGCACCGGGCATAAGAAGGTCGCGGCGAGCTGCGATTTCCTGGTGGTCGGCGCCTATCCGGAAGGGCGGGATCGCGACCTGATCAAGCCTTATCGGGAAAGCGCCGCGATCCATGACGCGGCCCTCATGCGCATCGCGGCGCTGCCGCTCCCGAAGCTCGATCCGGTCGCGGGAAGACACGGTCCCCTCACGCGGCTGTGGAAACTCTCGTGAGCTGGCACGAGTTCTGGGACGGCGACACGCCGATCTACGTCAGCGAGCGGCACAAGCTCCTGCATTATCGGCTGGTCGCGAGCGGCATCATCGAGGCGATGGCGCAATTGCCGGACGCATCGCCGGGCAAGGCTCCGGGCCCGAT
>JBIOEK010000448.1:0-3611 GCA_044445925.1 Hyphomicrobiales bacterium | reverse complement strand
GATCATGGACCAACCTCTGGCTTTCATCGGCGATTCGCAGCCCATGGGCTTTTTCGCGCTGATCATCATCGGCGGCCTCGCCGGCTGGATCGCCGGCATGATCCTCGGCACGAGGCACTGGATCTTCACCAATATCCTCATCGGCATCGCGGGCTCCTATGTCGGCTCGGAGCTGGCGCGGATGGCGAATTTCGGCCTCAGGAACTCGCTCGATCACTTCCTCGCGGCGCTCCTCGGCTCGATCATCGTGCTCGCCATCTGGCGCGCGATGCACCCGGCGGGCGCGCCTCCGCAAGGCCGCTTTTGAGGCACGCCCTCGGCGGTGCCGCAGAGCTATGGCCAGATCCGGACCGGCCTGAGCTACGAGGTGCTCAAGCCGTTTTGCGACTATGACGGGCTCGAGATCGCGGCCGGGGCGAGGTTCACGGTCACCTCGCTCGACTTTCTGCCCTACCCGTGCGCGATGACGAGCGTCTGCGTCGTGGTGAATTCGCGCAGGCCCTCGAAGCCCTTCTCGCGGCCGTGACCCGAGCGGCCGAAGCCCCCAAAGGGCAGCTCGATTCCCCCGCCGGCCCCATAAGAGTTCACGAAGACCTGGCCGGCGCGCATCTTGCGCGCCACCCGCACGGCGCGCTTGGCATCGCGCGTCCAGACGCCGGCGACGAGCCCGAAAGGCGTGCCGTTGGCAAGTCGGACGGCATCGGCCTCGTCCTCGAAGGTCATGGCGGCGAGCACCGGCCCGAATACCTCCTCCTGCACGATCTTGTGGTTCTCGGGCGCACGTCCGATGAGGGTCGGGCTCACATAATATCCGCCTTTGGGCGCATCCTCGACGATGCTGCCCTTGGCGAGCGTCGCGAGATGATCGGCCGATGCCGCGTCGAGATAGCTCTCGACGCGCCGCTTCTGGACCGCATTGATCATGGGGCCGAGATCGAGATCGCGCTCGGGTGGTCCGGCGCGCAACGAGGCGAAGCGCTTGCCGACGGCTTCGACCACGCGCTCATAGGCCGAGCGCTCGACGAGCAGGCGGCTCCCGGCCGAGCAGGTCTGGCCGCCATTCTGGATGATGGCGTTGACGACGACCGGCACGAGATTGTCGATATCGGCATCCGCAAAGACGACTTGCGCCGATTTGCCGCCGAGCTCGAGGGTGACGCCGATATGGTTCTGGGCGGCCGCCGCCTGGATCGCGGTTCCGGTCTGCGGGCTTCCGGTAAAGGAGATGAAATCGATGCCCCGATGCGAGGCGAGCGCCGCGCCCGCCGCGCGGCCAAGTCCCGTCACGACGTTCAGCGCGCCCTCCGGGAAGCCGATCTCGAGCGCCAGGCGCGCCACCCTCAGGATGCTCAACGAGGCGTCCTCAGCCGGCTTGACCACGCAGGCATTGCCCGCCGCCAGCGCCGCCCCGGCCGAGCGACCGAAAATCTGCACCGGATAGTTCCAGGGAATGATGTGGCCCGTCACGCCATGCGGGACGCGGAGGATCGAGACGAGATGGGTGTTGAGGAAGGGGATGGTCTCGCCATGCAGCTTGTCGGCGGCCGAGCCGTAATATTCGAGATAGCGCGCGAGCGCCGTGACATCGGCCTTGCCCTGGCTGATCGGCTTGCCGGTATCGCGGCTTTCAAGCGCCGCGATCTCGCCCGCATGGACTAAGACCACATCGGCGAGCTTGAGCAGAAGCCGGCCGCGTTCCGTCGCGGTGAGGCGCCCCCAGCTGCCCTCGAAGGCTTGGCGCGCCGCCGCCACGGCAAGCGAGATATCCTCGGCGGAGCCAGCCGCGATCTTGGCGAATACGGCGCCGTCGCCCGGCGCCACGACATCGAGGCTCTCGCCGGAAACGGAGGCGAGCGAGCGTCCGCCGATGATATGTTGCTCGACCGATGGAGCCTTGGGCTTCTCGAGAGTTGTTGTGTTCATGTGACGACCCTCCGATGCTGTAGGAAGACCTAACGGGTTTGGGCCCGCCGAGGCAAGCGAGGAGGCAGACTCAGGCGAGATCGGCTGCTATGCATGGCCTCCCCATTGAGCCAAGCCACGATACGAGATGCGCATCTCCGACGCCGATATCCTGTTCGTTCCGGGCCTTGGCGGATCTCCGCCCGACCATTGGCAGACGCGCTGGGAGAAGAAGCTCTCGACCGGGCGGCGCGTCGAGCAGGAGGACTGGCAGCACCCCTCCCTCGAAGGATGGACGCGGCGCATCGCCGAGGAGGTGGTGCGCTCGGGGAAGGCCGGCCGGCCAGTGGTCCTGATCACGCATAGCCTCGGCAGCCTCGCAGCCGTCCATGCGGCACCGCTCTTGCCGCGGGGACTGGTCGCCGGCGCCTATCTGATCACGCCGCCATCCGACGCGATCATCGCCGGGCTGCCCGAGATCGATGTAGCCTTCGTGCCGGTCCCGATGGCGCCTCTGCGGTTCGCCTCGGTGCTCGTGGCGAGCCGCAGCGATCCCTATGGTTCTCTCGCCGATGCCGAGGCCAAGGCGAAAGCCTGGGGCTCGACCTTCGTCGATGCGGGCGATGCCGGCCACATCAACATGGAATCCGGCCATGGCCCCTGGCCGGAGGGGCTGATGCGGCTCGCGACCTTCCTGAAGACGCTGTGAGCACCGAAGCGCGCGCTCGGCACCCCCGTCACCGACTCATGGCAGCCTCCGGATGCGCTCCGCGCCAATCCTCTGGACGCTATCCGCGCCCCCGATAGGGCAAAATCCCTTGATCGGGCAGCCACAGCCCAGCCGGAGGCTCGCCGGTCTGCCAGAACACGTCGATCGGAATGCCGCCGCGCGGATACCAGTAGCCGCCGATGCGCAGATAGCGCGGCGCGACGAGCTCGACGATCCGCTTGCCGATCGAGACCGTGCAATCCTCATGGTAGGCGCCATGGTTGCGAAAGCTCGCAAGATAGAGCTTCAGCGATTTCGATTCGAGGAGCCAATCGCCGGGAAGATAGTCGACGACCAGGATGCCGAAATCCGGCTGGCCGGTCACCGGGCAGAGCGAGGTGAATTCCGGGCAGGTGAAGCGCGCCAGATAGCTCTCGGCGGGATGCGGATTCGGAACGCGGTCGAGCCTCGCCTCGGAGGGCGAAGTCGGAATGGCGGTCGGATGACCGAGCTGAAGCGTGTCATTCATGAGGCGTGATGTGGCACATCGGCAGGGGATTGAGCAAATTGAAAGAAGCAGCTCATTGTCGGATCGCGCGGCTCACACGCCCGGCCCAATCGTCGAGATAGTCACGAGCAGTATGACCCGGGAAGCACTTCCATCGGGGGCCATCATGCGGGAACTTGCATCCGTCACGCATAATCTCGCGATAGCAGTCCATAACTACCTGCTGACAAGCAACTATCTCGCCCACAGTCATGTAAACTCCACACCTCTTATTCATGACGTCAATGATTCTCTGCGATACCCAGTCATCAACAGCCATTCGCAAATCATCAACGTCACCCGCTTCAGACAATTCTGTGTCTGGTTCGGAGACAAACCTGAGCATTGTTTGGTAAAATTTGTCCCATCTTTTTTTCTTCCAAGGCATGGCCTCCCCCCTTTTGTTTCTGCACGAACTACGATCCTATCCAACTATCCTGAATGGGGCAGCTG
>JBIOEK010000447.1:0-3614 GCA_044445925.1 Hyphomicrobiales bacterium | reverse complement strand
GCCGCCTCGAGATGCAGCGCCGTGAGGCGATCGGATTGCATGGCCTTCTGCTGATGCGCGAAGCCGCGCGCGATGAGGGCATGGTTCCATAGCGAGCGGTCCTGCTCGGCGAGCAGGAGATGCTGTCGATCGGGCGCGCGCTGCTCATCAATCCGAAGCTGCTCATCCTCGACGAGCCTTCGCAGGGCCTCGCCCCGCTCATCGTGCGCGAGGTCTTCGCCATCGTCTCGAAGATGTGCGACGAAGGAATCTCCGTCCTGCTCGTGGAGCAGAACGCCCGCGTGAGCCTCGAGATCGCCGATCACGCCTATGTGCTCGATGGCGGCTCGATCGTCCATTCCGGGCCGGCGCTGGAGCTCGCGGCCGACGAGGCGCGCGTCCAGGCGCTTGCCGGCGCCAGCGCCGAGGATTGGACGCACGGATAGCTGAGCGGTCATGGCAGTGCGAGGGATGTGACGGCGCAACCGCGCGTCAGGCGAGGGGAGCAACCTCGGCACATTCCCGCATCCGCTGCTCGAGATGCTCGCGTTCCGCGTCGTTGACCTCGCAGCCGAGCGCCTTGGCGAAGGCTTCGCCGGCCTCGAGCCTGCGCTCGAGCTTCGAGAGGAGATCGCCGCGCGCGGCGTGGTAGGGCGCGTAATGGGCGAGCTTGCGCGCGCCCGCGAGCTTGTCGAGGCGCGCGAGCCCGGCGCCGGGACCCTCGGCATGCGCCAGCGCGATCGCGGCATTGAGCTCGACGATCGGCGTCGGCTTCAGCTCATGCAGCAGATGGTAGTGATGGGCGAGCATCGGCCAGTCCGTTTCGGCGAATGAGCGTGCCGCCGCATGCACCGAGGCGATCGCCGCCTCGAGATGCAGCGCCGTGAGGCGATCGGATTGCATGGCCTTCTGCTGATGCGCGAAGCCGCGCGCGATGAGGGCATGGTTCCATAGCGAGCGGTCCTGCTCGGCGAGCAGGATCAGGGCGCCTGCATCGCCTGTGCGCGCCTCGGCGCGCGCGTGCTGGAAAGAGATGAGCGCTGCGAGCGCATGGCATTCCCCGGTCGCGGTCGCCCGATGCTCGGTGAGCAGGCTCGCGAGCCGCAGCGCCTCGGCGCAGAGCTCGCGCCTCATCAAGGCCTGGCCTTCGCCGGAGGTGTAGCCGCCATTGAAGAGCAGGTAGATCGCTTCGATGAGGGCGGGCAGGCGCAGTGCGAGGTCCTCCCCATCCGGAATCTCGAAGGCGAGCCCCAGTTCCCTGATCTTGCGCTTAGCCCGCACCAGGCGCTGCGTCACCGCCTCGGCATTCGACAGATAGGCGCGCGCGATCTCCTTGACGCCGAAGCCGCAGACGGTCTTGAGCGTCAGCATCACCTGCTCGTCGCGCTCGAGCGCCGGATGGCAGGCGACGAACATGAGCGCCAGCGTGTCGTCGAGGCGGCCTGCTTCCTTGGGGTCGCAGAAGCCGAGCCGCCAGGCTGCGTTCTCGTCGATCCGGCCGAGCTTCGCATCCTTTCTCAACCGGTCGAGCGCCTTGTTGCGCGCCGCGACCGCGAGCCAGGCGGCGGGACGCTCGGGCATGCCGTCATGGGGCCAGCGCGCCAGCGCCGCCCCGAATGCGTCCTGCACCGCGTCCTCGATCAGATCGAGCCGCGCAGGGCCGAGCAGGCGCGCCAGCCATGCCGATATCTTGCCGGCCTCGCGGCGAAAGAGATCGTCGGCTTGAGCCTTCTCCGGTCCGGCGACGCCGGACCGGAGCTCGAATTCCCTGCCTTGGCGCATTGTCCTCACATCTCATGAATCTCGCGGACCTCGATGCGCCCGCCATATTTGAGATGGGGCGAGTCTTCGGCTACGCGGCAGGCCTCCGCATAGTCCTTGGCGCTGATCACGTAGAAGCCGCCGACGATTTCCTTGCTCTCGGCATAAGGACCGTCGGTGATGGTGACGCGCCCGCCATTGGCGCGCATGATCTTGCCGGCGTCCTCGGTCAGCTTTTGGCCGCCCTTGTGGCGCCCCTCGGCGCGTATCTTGTCGGTCCAGACCATATAGGCCTTCATCATCGTGGCGAAGTCGTCTGGCGAGCTCGGCGCGGGCCGGTTCAGGCCGTTGTGGAGAAGCAGCATGTAGTTCGGCATCGGACGCTCCTTTTGCTCCGGCGGTCATGGCATTCCAGCCATCCGCACATTGCAATGACGATCGACGTCGCGCCGAACCGACATTTGCCGCAGCGGAATGCGAGGCCGGCCTCGGCGAACAGGGCGAATGGGGGCCCAGCTTCGGGAAGATGCATCCTGTTCAAGATGCATGCATCCATTGCATGCATGTGAAGCAATTATGAAATGAGCCATGCGTTTTCGGGAATGGCTCATGCCGCTGCGTGGATTCTATCGCGCTGCAAAATTCATATATTGCGGCGCAACAAGCCGAGGAACGTCCGGGACGAATTCCATAGCCATCGAATGGAGTGAGACCCATGACCGCCGCTACCGCCGCCGCTACCGCCGATCTCGATGCCGCCAGCCGTTCTGCTCGGCACGAGGAGAAAAGACAAGACGAGAAAAGACCTGGCCTTTGGAGCCGCCTGCACCAAGCTATCGCTCAGGGCCGCCTGCGCCGTGTCGAGCGCGAGATCGGGTTCTTCATCGAGCAGAATGGCGGGCGCCTGACCGACGGTATGGAGCGCCGCATTCTCGAACGCGTAACCGCCATCGATCGAGGCGGCCTTTGGTGAGAGCAGAAGCGCCGAAAGGCGGTCTCCGTTTTCGCCTGTTCCCGCGCCTCGCCACGCCGAGGGTGGAAAGCTTGACAATATGTCGCCTCGCCCGTCCTTGATGGCTCTTCGGATCGATCGAGGAAACGGCCGATGAGACCGACCATCCGCGTTGCCGCATGGGCGACCATCACGACCCTCATGCCCTTCGTCTGGGATGTCTCGCGCATCGACCCGCGCTGAGCTTTGCCGCTGAGCTTGCCCTTGCCCGAAGAAGCGGATCGGTCCCGGCCGCGCGACATCCCCGTTGCGGAGCTCGGATCGACCCCGTCGCCGCGTTTCGCCGCGCTCGACGCTGCGCGCGGCGTGGCGCTCGCCGCCATGGTCGTCTTCCATTGCGCCTTCGACCTCGACAGCCTGGGGCTTGCCGCGCTCGACGTCGGCGGCTCGCCTGGATGGCGCTCCTTCGCGCGGCTGATCGCCTCGAGCTTTCTGGCGCTTTCGGGCGTGAGCCTCGTCATCGCCCATGGAAGGGCCATTCGCTTCGAGGCCTATTTCCGGCGCCTCGCCATCCTGGTCGGCGCGGCAGCCCTCGTGACGCTTGGAACCTGGTATGCGATGCCGCGGCAATTCATCTTCTTTGGCATCCTGCATTCGATCGCGGTTGCGAACCTCGTCGGGCTCGCTTTCCTCAAGGCGCCTTGGCCGGTGACGCTGATCGCCGCGCTGCTGGCTCTCGCGGCGCCGAGCCTCCTGGCCTCCCCGGCGCTCGACGCGCCTTTCCTGCGCTGGCTCGGACTTGGGACCACCCTCCCCGTCACGCTCGATTTCGAGCCGGTCTTTCCCTGGCTCGCGCCCTTCCTCCTCGGGATGGCGGTGGCGCAGCTCGCGCTGCCGCGCTTTGCGCGAAGCCGCCTTGCGG
>JBIOEK010000446.1:0-3618 GCA_044445925.1 Hyphomicrobiales bacterium | reverse complement strand
CTCCTGGAATGAGGTCTTCGCCGCCTCGGTCTTGACCGTCACGCATCGCACCTTGACGGCCTATCTCCTGACCGTGCTTGCCGAATCGCCGCTCCATTATCGTTTCGCCGGCGGCTTCATTCTGATCGTACCGTCCGTCCTCTTCATCTTCGCGGTGCGCAAATATCTCTTCGCCATGTGGGGCGTCTCGAACCGCTGAACGGAGCAAGCCATGTCGGGGATCCTCATCGACAAGATCGAGAAGGCCTATGGCGGCGTGACGGCGCTCGCCGATATCACATTGGAGGTGGCGGATGGCGAGTTCGTCGCGCTGCTCGGACCGTCCGGCTGCGGCAAGACCACGCTTCTGCGCATCGTGGCGGGGCTCGAGACGCAGAGCGCGGGCCGGGTGCTGATCGGCGGGCGCGACGTCACCGGTCTCAAGCCAGCACGGCGTGGCCTAGCTATGGTGTTCCAGAACTACGCGGTCTTCCCCCATATGACGGTCTACGACAATGTCGCCTTCGGCCTCGCCATGCAGGGGAAGCCCTCCGAGGTCATTGCCCGGCAAGTGCGCAAGGCGGCGGCGCTCCTGCATATCGAGCCTTATCTCGATCGCTATCCGGCCAAGCTTTCGGGCGGACAGCGCCAGCGCGTCGCGGTGGCGCGCGCGCTCGCGGTCGAGCCGGCCGTGCTGTTGATGGACGAGCCGCTCTCCAATCTCGATGCGCTGCTGCGGCTCGAGATGCGGGCCGAGCTGAAGGGCGTGCTGCAGCAGGCGGGCACGACGACGATCTATGTGACGCATGACCAGACGGAGGCCATGGGCCTTGCCGACCGCATCGCCGTCATGCATGGCGGGCGCATCGTGCAATGCGATACGCCGACAACGGTCTATTCGCGGCCGGCGACGGCTTTCGTCGGCGGCTTCGTCGGCTCGCCGCCGATGAATTTTCTCGATGCCGATGCCCCCGAGCGGCGGCTCGTCCTCGAGGCCCTCGACCTCGCACCGCCGGCCTCCGGTGCGCTCCGGCTCGGCTTCCGCGGCGAGGATGTGACGCTTAGCGACGCCGGCGCTGGCCTTCCCTTCACGGTCAGGGTCGCCGAGCCGATGGGCTCGCATATGCTTTTGACCGGCACGGTCTGGGACACCAGGGTGCGCATCGTCGCGCCGCCGCAGCTCGCCGCCAAGCCCGGAGAGCGGCTAGGCCTCGGGCTTGACCCGGCGCGCGCGGTCTGGATCAACGGCGAGACGGGGCTCGCGATCGGAGCTGCGGCGTGAGCGCCTCCTGCGATCTCGACAGCCTCGCCCACGACACCTTGGTCGGCAATGACCGGGGCGGCTACACCGTGCCGAACGCCAAGGTCTATCCCTTCCAGTGGAATTGGGACTCGGCCTTCGTGGCGATGGGCTTTGCCGTCTTCGACGAGGAGCGCGCCTGGCGCGAGCTCGAGACCCTGTTCCTCGGCCAATGGCAGGACGGCATGGTGCCGAGCATCGTCTTCCACGTGCCGGATCCCGGCTACTACCCCGGCCCTTCGGCCTGGGGCACTGAGCATCGACCGCCGACCACGGGCATCTCCCAGCCGCCGGTCGCGGCGACCGCCGCGCGTGCCATCTTCGAAAGGGCCAGCGACAAGGCAGCCGCCGAGGCTCGCTTGCGGGCGTTGTTTCCGCTGCTCTTTGCCTGGCATCGCTGGTGGCACGAGACGCGCGATCCCGATGCGACGGGCCTCGTAACCGTGGTCCACCCCTGGGAGACAGGCCGCGACAACTCGCCCGAATGGGACGAGCCGCTGGCCCGCGTCACGACCGGCCTCGATGTCTCGGCGCTGCGCAAGGACAGGAGCCATGTCGACGCGGCCGAGCGGCCGACCGACGACTTCTATAACCGCGTCATGCAGCTCGTCGAGGAGGGGAAAGCCTTGGGCTGGCAAGGCGAGCGAGTGGCGCGCGGCCTATCCTTCCGTGTCTGCGACATCGGTGTGCAGTCGATCCTGATGCGCGCCGACCGGGATCTCCTGGTTCTGGCGCGCCGTCTCGGCCGTCACGCCGAGGCAACGCTGCTGCAGGGCTGGATCGGCCGCGGCATGCTCGGCTTCGAGAAGCTGTGCCATGAAGATGGCAGCTTCCGATCGCTCGATCTGATCTCCGGGCGACTGGCGCCTTGCGTGACCTCGGCCTCCTTCCTGCCGCTCTATGCACGCGCCTGCACCAGGGCCGTCGCGGATCGCCTGGCAAGGATCCTCGATGAATGGCTGGGTGAAGTGGCTTATTCGGTGCCGAGCACTTCGCCTTTTGCGGTCGCGTTCGACCCCGCAAGGTATTGGCGCGGGCCGGTTTGGTTCGTCGTCAATCGCATGATCGCCGATGGCTTTGCGTCCTATGGGCAAGAGGCAGTCGCAGCGCGCGTCCGGCGCGATGCGCTGAAGCTCGCCGAGACCGCCGGTTTGCGCGAATATTACGACCCGTGCACCGGTTCGGGCCTCGGCGGCACGGACTTCTCCTGGAGCGCGGCCATTTGGCTCTCCTGGCTCAGCTCGTCGCAGGACCGAGAAGCGCATCGCGACCTCCTCACTCCGGCGTGAGCAGCGGCTGCGAGCGGGATTGCGCCAGGATGCAATCGCCGCGATGCCCTCATCTCTCTGCTTTTGCTCCTTTGTCTTTTATTTTCCGTCCCTTGCTGTATATAGCCGGCTATACAAAATCGCGCGATAGGGTCTCCGGAATCGACTGTCCTCAACCTTTTCCCGCGAGGCATGCCGTCGCGGAACCGAGGCGGTCGGCGCGAGACGCGTCCTGATCTGGAGCAGGAATCCCGAGATCGCGTTTCCAGCGATCCCGCGGCCCCGACGCACTGGTCTTTCACGGCAATTGCGGCTATCAATCCGGCGGTTTTCGAGAGAGAGCGTTGACTTCATGAAGAAAGTGCACGCCGACGCCAAGTCGGCCCTAGCCGGCATCCTGAAGGACGGCATGATCATCCACGCCGGCGGCTTCGGCCTTGCCGGCATTCCGGAGGCGCTGACGCTCGCCTTGCGCGATTCCGGCGTGAAGGACTTGACGGTCGTCTCCAACAATGCGGGCGTCGACGGGATCGGCCTCGGCCTCCTGCTCGAGACGCGCCAGATCAGGAAGATGATCTCCTCCTATGTGGGCGAGAACAAGCTGTTCGCGCAGCAATATCTCGCGGGCGAGCTCGAGCTCGAGTTCAACCCGCAAGGCACGCTCGCCGAGCGCATTCGCGCCGGCGGGGCGGGCATCCCGGCCTTCTTCACCAAGACCGGCGTCGGCACCCTGATCGCCGAGGGCAAGGAGACGCGCGAATTCGACGGCGAGACCTATGTGATGGAGCGCGGCATCCTCGCCGATCTCGCCTTGGTGCATGCCTGGAAGGGCGACACGGAAGGCAATCTCGTCTATCGGAAGACGGCGCGGAACTTCAACCCGATGATGGCGACCGCCGCCAGGATCACGGTTGCGGAGGTCGAGCATCTCGTGCAAGCCGGCGAGATCGATCCCGATCAGGTTCACACGCCAGGCATTTTCGTGCAGCGCATCGTGCATGTGCCGGTGGTCGGGGCAAAGCGCATCGAGCATCGCACCACGCGCAAGCGGCCGGCGGCCGCTTGATGCCG
>JBIOEK010000445.1:0-3622 GCA_044445925.1 Hyphomicrobiales bacterium | reverse complement strand
ATGACGAGAACGCATGGTCGACGGCCGCCAGCTCCGCCAGGGGCGCAATTTCGTGAGCGCGCTTCAGGTGGCCAAGCTCGCCAGCGTCTCCCGGTCGGCGGTGTCGCGCGCCTTCACCGAGGGCGCGAGCATCGCGCCCGAGACTCGCGACCGGGTCATGCAGGCCGCGCTTGCGCTCGGCTATCATGTCAACGATCTCGCCCGCGGACTTTTGGCGCGGCGAAGCCGCCTCGTCGGCATCGTCGTGACCAAACCCGAGGAGGGCATCCGCACCCACCTCCTTGCGGCGCTGACGGCGCGGCTGATCCTGCGTGGCAGCGTGCCGATCGTGCTCAACACCGGCCATACCGGTGAGGAACGGGCATCGGCTCAGCGAATCCTGATGGGGCACATGGCTGAAGCCGTGATCGTGCTGTCGGGTTCGCCCCCGTCCAGCTTCGTCGAGGCAGCCAGGCGCAATGGCCAGCCGGTCATCGTCCTCGGCCGGGCCGATCCGGGCACCGACCATCTCAGGGTCGAGAACGACCGCGCCGGCCGGACAGCGGCGGCCTTGTTCGATGGCCGCGGTTTCGAGCGGCTGGGGCTCGTCAGCTCCTGGGCGGGCACGCTCAGCCTGACCGAGCGCGAGCGGGCTTTCCAGGACGAGGCGCAGAAGCGCGGGCTTTCGGTCGCCATCGGCCGCGGGGAGCTCTCCGACTATGAGGGCGGGGTCGCTGCGGCGAAGTCTTTGTTCGCCGGGGTCGAGGCGCCCCAGGCCGTATTCTGCGTCAACGATTTGCTGGCATTCGGCGTCATGGATCACGCCCGAAGGGCGCTGGGCCTTTCGGTGCCCGGTGATCTCTCGGTGATCGGCTTCGACGACATTCCTCAGGCCGCATGGGGCGCCTATCGGCTGACCACATTCCGGCAGGATCCGATGGTCGCCGCCAAGGAGGTGATCCGCATGATCGAGCGGCGCCAGGCGCATCCCGAGCTGCCCCCCTTGGAACACGTCGCCGGCGCGCCTCTCGTGGTGAGGGAGACCGCCGTGCCGGCGCCGGGCTTCTGCATCGAAGCGTCGGGCGGGCGCCCGAGGCGCAGATGATGCGCTCCGATGACGGCAGTGCGGGGAGTTGCACCTGCGAGCGCCATCAGTTCCAAGAACGGGTGGCGGTCTCCTGAAGCCAGCTCACATCGTTCTCGCCTTTGGTGGTGTAGACATTCTCCCAATGGCCCCTTGGCCGTTCATGGCTTTCCCTTCCATTTGGCTGCAACACCACAAAGCAATCGGAACATGGTCACTCCTCCCATCCTCGACAATAAGCAGCCGTCCTCGCCTTCGGTGTTCGCGCCCTCGGCGCTCCTGCGCGAGGCACGGCGACAGAAGGGATTGCCGACAGTCGAAGTGCCGAGCGTATGTCTGCTCGACCCCGACGGCGATATCGTCCGCAGGCTCCGGGAAACCGGGCAAGCCAAGCCTTTTGTAGGCTGGCCCTGCTATCACACCGAGCTCGACACGTTCTCGGTGGGCGGACACAAAGTCGGAATCGTGGGCCGGGTGGTCGGCGCCTCCTTTGCCGTCCTTGTGGCGGAGGAATTGTTCGCCAGCGGCTGCCGTCTGCTCGTGAGCTTGACCTCGGCCGGTCAAATTGTGCCTGCGGGGCGTCCGCCCTACTTCGTTGTCATCGATCGGGCTCTGCGCGACGAGGGCACGAGCTATCACTATGCGGCCCCTTCCGAGTTCGCGGAGGCGGACCTGGATTTAGTGGCGGCGGCGAAGGCGGCTCTGGCGACACTGAGTCTGCGCAGCGTCGTAGGGCCGAGTTGGACCACCGATGCCCCTTTCCGCGAAACGGCTGAAGCCATTGAGGCGGCACGCCACAAAGGCATTCTCGCCGTCGAGATGGAAGCCGCGGCGCTCTACGCCTTCGCCAAGGCGAGGCTCAAGCCCGTTCTTTGCCTGGCCCATGTGACGAATGCGATGGGTCAGCACGGCGAGGATTTCGAGAAGGGCGAAGGGGATGGAGCCGCGGACGCACTACGGCTCCTTTCCGCCATCATCCAGCGGCTCGCACCTACATGAAGCGCAGCAAGAATCTCGGGACGCGCTGACGCATGGCAGCGTGCTCTCGCGCCAGCGCATCGCAGCCGAGCGATCTGCCGAAGGCCTCCAGCGAGAACAGCGCGAGAAGCAGGATGAGGAAGACGTAGCCCCACGGCCACTCGGCGTCGACGCGATAGAGGCCGAGCCATAGATTGCCGATGAACAAGGCACCGCAGAAGGCGCTGAGCCGCGTCAGGAGACCGAGCATCAGCGACACGCCGATGGCGATTTCGATGAGAAAGACACAGACGCCGATCGGCGTGAAATGCGGCAAGATCACATCGCGCACGAAAGCCCGATGGAACGAGAAGGCGGCATGCTTGGCCATCTGCTCGGTCCAAAACTGGAGCCCACCGAGGTCCGCGGGAAATTTCCACAAGGCCTGCTGCCACCACATGCTGCCGACGATGAAGCGCACGATGAAGCGGCCGATATGATAGAAGCTCGCCTGGCCTTCGAGCCTGAGCGCGGCGGTTGCCGCGACCGCAAAGGTTGCGAGCGCGACGATCCAGTAGAGGATCGTCATGAAAACGGGCTCGCCATAGGAGGGACCGGTCAGGAAGGCGAAGATATCCACGGGTGGATTAACGCGCATCTCGCCTCTCCTCCGATCTAAGCAAGTGCCTCCGCCAGAGCTTAGCAGGATTCGAATGCACGCCATCGCCATTCCGGGCGGGAGGCGGCCTCGGTCCGGCGGTCCTCACCGCGGGGCATCACCCCGGTGAGGGGTGGCCGTCGACCCGAAGCTGGAAAAGGAAGTAGGGCGGTATGCAGGCTCCCTGTCCCTGCGGCGTCCGCGCACAAATGAAATCGTCGCGGCACGGCTCGCTCTCGCTGCAGGCTTTGAGGGCCGCTGGCCGCACATTGTCGCGCAGGCAAGCAGCAAAGGGCTTCCCCGCCGCAAGGCAATCATTGAAGCCCTGCAGGATCGCGATGGTCCCGCAGGTCTCGCCCGGCCGCAGATCCGAGCAAGCGCCCGAGCACATCCCTGAGGGAAAGCCGACGGTCGCGCTTTCGCAGACCGCCGACGGGCCGCAATCCATCTCCCTTGGCTCGATCAACCGATCCCGATGCGGATCGCGATCAGAGACGAGGCGCGCCGGTTGGCAGGCCGATCCCGCCATCGGCGTCTGCGGCAGGCACACGCCGGTGCGGCGGACCGTGTCGTCGCGCGTGACCGGCTCGCAGCGAAGACCGGGCCCGCAGGTCCATGATACGAATGAGGGATCTCCGAGCCCGCAATGGGATCCAAAGCCGCCCTCGCCCTGATCGGCGCGAACCGATAGCGGGCGGGCGGCGGGCGGGCGCGCCCCTGCCGCGAGGGCGTCGACATAGCCGCTCCGCCGCTTCTGGTCGAGCAGGAAATGCGGAGATGCCCCGACCGCGATGGCATTGACGGCGTCGGTCTCGGCGCGGTCGCTGCCCAGGAAGTGAAACCCCGCCACCGTCCGCCCCGAGTGACAGCCGGTGCACGACATGTCGTTCAACCTCGCCAACAGGCCATGGGGCGATCGGACCGTGCGGACGCCCGCATAGGGT
>JBIOEK010000444.1:0-3624 GCA_044445925.1 Hyphomicrobiales bacterium | reverse complement strand
GGTCGTGCGGGCGGGACGCTCCATCATTTTCTGCGAAGGCTCTGTGAAGACTGAAGCTGACGAGCTCGTGGCCAAGGCGAGCGGCTTGTTCAAGCCGGTGCGGCCGTGGGCCGGGGCTCCCAACTCGGGTTAGCGGCCGGCACCACCCGTCTCCTTCTTGAGCAGCAAGGACATTTGAGAAATGGCAGGCGCGGTGTCGTTTCCGGCGTGGATCGCCCTCGTGTCGCGCCTCCAGCTCGCAGGACCTTCGCGGAAGGGCGTGTTATCCCCGGCGAGCCGCCATTGCGGTGAGCTTGCCGGCTTCAAAGGCCCGGCGAGTGCGCCCCCCGGGCGTTTGCCATCCTTCGACGGTTCGGTTTATGTCGGACGAATGACTCGAGCCGTCAGGCGATGGCCGGGAAGCGCCCGAAGCGGGAGGAACCGATGGATCTGCGTTTCACGCCCGAGGAACAGGCTTTCCGCCAGGAGGTTCGCTCCTTCATCGCCTCAAATCTCGACAAGGGCACCCATGAATCGATGTCGGCCGGCCATCGCCCGGCGAAAGAGCAGATCGTGGCTTGGCAGCGCGTCTTGAATCGCAAGGGCTGGGCGACGGTCGATTGGCCGAAGGAATTCGGCGGGACCGGCTGGAGCATCATCAAGCGCCATATCTTCCGCGAGGAGGTCCAGGCCTTCCCCGCTCCCGAGCCGCTGGCCTTCGGCGTCTACATGGTGGGGCCGGTGATCATCACCTTCGGGACGCAGGCGCAGAAGCAGACATTTCTGCCGCGCATCGCCAATCTCGACGATTGGTGGTGCCAGGGCTTCTCCGAGCCAGGCGCCGGCTCCGACCTCGCCTCGCTCAAATGCGCGGCGCGGCGCGAGGGCGAGCATTATGTCGTCAACGGCCAGAAGACCTGGACTACCTATGCCCAATATGCCGATTGGATCTTCTGCCTCGTCCGCACCGACCCGCAAGCCGCAAAGCCCCAGGAGGGCATCTCCTTCCTGCTGATCGACATGAAATCGCCGGGCGTCACCCTGCGCCCGATCGTCACCATCGATGGCGGCGCTGAGATCAACGAGGTGTTCTTCGACGACGTGAAGGTGCCGGTCGGGAACCTCGTCGGCGTCGAGAACCGCGGCTGGGACTGCGCCAAGTTCCTGCTCTCCAACGAGCGGCTCAACACGGCGCGCATCGGCGCCACCAAGGAGAGGCTGCGCCGCCTCAAGAAGCATGCCGCAACCGTCATGCAGGACGGGCGTCCTCTCCTCGAGGACCAGGGCTTTGCCGAGAAGATCGCCGATCTCGAGATCGAGCTGAAGGCGCTCGAGATCACCCAATTGCGCGTGCTCGCCAATGAGCACAAGAACGGCAAGGGCAAGCCCGATCCCGCTTCCTCGGTGCTGAAGCTGCGCGGCACCGAGCTGCAGCAGCGCATCACCGAGCTGACGCTGCTGGCCGCGGGTCCGCACGGCCTCGTGGGCGAGAGCCTCGAGGCGCAGCTCGGGCATAACGAGGACGAGATCGCTCCGGAATGGATGCGGCTCGCAGCGCCCACCTATTTCAACACCCGCAAGGTGACGATCTATGGCGGCTCGAACGAGATCCAGCGCAACATCATCGCCAAGCAGATCCTTGGGCTCTAGACCGCCATGGATTTCGATCTCTCCGACGAGCAGCGCCTGCTCCGCGACAATGTGGAGCGGCTTGCGGCAGCGGGCGAGGGGGCGTCCCCGGCCTCCGGCTGGAGCCGCGAGCGCTGGAAGCAATTCGCCGAGCTTGGCCTCCTCGCCCTTCCCTTCTCGGAAGAGGATGGCGGCCTCGGCTGGGGCGCCATCGAGACGATGATCGTCATGGAGGCCTTCGGCAAGGGCCTCGTGCGCGAGCCCTATTTGTCGACGGTGGTGATTTGCGGTGGCCTGGCGCGCCATGGCTGCGCGGAAGCGATGCGCAAGGATCTCGCCTCCCGCATCGCCGCGGGCGGGCTCGTCGCTGCCTTCGCGCATACGGAACGCGAAACGCGCCACGGCCTCTCCGATGTGGCGCTCTCGGCGCGCCGGGCGGGCGAGGGCTACATCCTCGATGGGGTGAAGAGCGTCGTGCCGCATGGCGACACGGCCGAGCTGATGTTCGTGAGCGCCCGTAGCTCGGGTGGCCGCCAGGACCGCGAGGGCGTGTCGCTGTTCCTTGTCGACGGCAAGGCGAAGGGCTTATCGCGCCGCCCCTTCGCGCTCGCGGATGGCACGCCGGGCGCGGAGATCAGGCTCGACAACGTCTCCGTTCCGGCCTCGGCCCTGATCGGCGCGGCCGGGAAGGCTTCGCCCCTCATCGAGCATGTCGCCGACGAGGCGATCGCTGCCCTTTGCGCCGAGGCGGTCGGCGTCATGAGTGCCATGTGCGACATGACGGTCGCCTATCTCAAGACGCGCAAGCAGTTCGGGCGCCCGATAGGTGCCTTCCAGGCGCTGCAGCATCGGGCCGCCGATATGTTCATCGCCCTGGAGCAGGCGCGCAGCATGGCGGTCTATGCGGCGATGATGATCGGGGAGAGCGACGAGGCCGAGCGTTCCGCCGCCACCTCCGCCGCCAAGGTGACGATCGGCAAGAGCGGACGTTTCGTCGGCGAGCAGGCGGTGCAATTGCATGGCGGCATCGGCATGACGATGGAATATCGCCTGGGCGCCTATTTCAAGAAGATGACGGCGATCGACATGATGTTCGGCGATGTCGATCACCATTTGCGCAAGGTGGCCAAGGCGGGCGGCCTCGAACGGGCCCCTGGCTGAGCGAGACCCGTCTGGAAAGGTTTGATCCGATGTCCGCCAGCGCTCGGCGACTAACCGAAAAGGCGCCGTTGCCGAAGCCAGGCGAGGAAGCCCCCGTGGACCTCGTCGCGCTCGGCCGCGGCGCGCGCGCGGCGGCTCGCCGAATGGCGTTGGCGACGGCCGGGCAGAAGAACGAGGCGCTCCTTGCCATGGCGCAGGCCGTGCGCGCCGCGACAAAGGCCATTCTCGCCGCCAACGGGTTCGATATGGCGCAAGCCGCCGAGGAGGGCGCGACCGGCGCCTTCCTCGACCGGCTGCGGCTCGACGAGACGCGCGTGGCCTCGATCGCGGCGGCGATCGAGGAAGTCGCCCGGCTTGCCGATCCGGTCGGGCGCGTGCTGGCTCGGTTCGAGCGGCCCAACGGGCTCGTCATCGAGCGCGTCGCAACCCCGCTCGGGGTCGTGGGCGTGATCTTCGAAAGCCGCCCGAACGTCATCGCCGATGCGAGCGCGCTCTGCCTCAAGGCCGGCAACGCCTCGATCCTGCGCACCGGCTCGGCGAGCTTCCGCTCGGCGCTGGCGATCCATGCGGCTCTTATCGAAGGGCTCGCCAAGGCGGGGCTGCCGCCCCAGGCGATCTCCTTCGTGGCGACGCGCGATCGCGAAGCCGTCGGCGCCATGCTGTCGGGCCTTGGCGGCGCCATCGACGTCATCGTGCCGCGCGGCGGCAAGGACCTCGTCACCCGGGTGCAGGCGGAAGCGCGCGTGCCGGTCTTTGCGCACCTCGAAGGCGTCTGTCACGTCTATGTTGACCGGGCGGCCAAACTGGCGATGGCCAAAGCCATCGTGCTCAACGCCAAAATGCGCCGTACCGGCG
>JBIOEK010000443.1:0-3626 GCA_044445925.1 Hyphomicrobiales bacterium | reverse complement strand
ATCGGGGGCGAGGGGAAGGGAATCCATGGCTCTAGCCAAGAGAAAAATGGATCCCCTTACCTCGCCGCCATCGGGCGACGGGCGTGGGTCATTTACCGCAGCGGCGGCTAGGGCGGCTCGCCGGGGATGACGCCAATTCTGCAAGGACCTCGCGAGCGGGACGAGGAAGGGCGCTCGGCGCACTGCGCCTAAAAGACCCATGCTCGGCAACCTCGCCTCGCGCCTGCTTCTGATCCCGGTCGTGACCTTCGGCGTCGTCACCTTGCTGTTCCTGATCTTCAAGATGGTCCCGGGCGACCAGGCGACGCTCGCCGCAGGGGCCACGGCGACGCAGGCCGAGATCGAGGCGATCCGCCATCAGCTCGGCCTCGACCGGCCGCTCATGGCCCAATATCTCGACCATCTTGCCGGATTGCTGCGCGGCGATTTCGGCTATTCGACCCTGTTTCGCGGCAATCCGTTGCCCCATATTCTCGAACGCGTGCCGGCGACGCTGCTCCTGACCGCCTGCGCCATCTGTCTCACGGTGCTGATCGGCATTCCGGCCGGAATCATCGCCGCCGCGACGCAGAACCGCGCGCCCGATCTGGCGATCTCGGCCGGCGTGATCGCTCTCCTCTCCATACCCAATTTCTGGCTCGGCATGGTGCTGATCGCGGTCTTGTCCGTCGGCCTCGGCTGGCTGCCGAGCTTCGGCTTCAACGGCGCAGCCTCTCTCGTCATGCCGGTGCTGGCGCTCGCCGCGCGGCTGATTGCGATCGTGGCGCGGCTGATGCGCGCTTTGGTCATCGAGGAGATGGGCAAGCCCTATGTGCGCACCGCGCGGGCCAAGGGGTTGGGCTTGCCGCGCATCTTGTGGATCCATGTGCTGCCGAACGCGCTCATCCCCACGATCACGGCGATCGGAATGGAGGCGGGCTATCTGCTCGGAGGCTCGGTGGTGGTGGAGCGCCTGTTCGCCTGGCCGGGCATCGGCGATCTTCTGCTCAACGGCATCGGCGTGCGCGACTATACGCTCATTCTCGGCATCACGGTCCTGTTCGCCGTGGGCTTCATGCTGCTCAACCTCGTCGTCGACCTCGTCTGCCTGTTCGTGAACCCGAGGCTTCGCCATGCATGAGGCCGTGGCACAGGTGCTTCCGGCCACTCAGGGGCCACGCAGTCGCTATCTCGTCATCGGTTCTTCGCTCATCCTCGCATTCGCGTTCCTGGCGCTCGCCGGATCGGCGATCGCGCCCTATGACCCGACCTCCCAGGACCTCCTCGCTCTTCTCGAGCGGCCGAGCCCCGCACATTGGTTCGGAACCGACGAGATCGGGCGCGACATCTTCTCGCGCATCCTTGCCGGCGCACGCATCACCATGACCATCGCGCTCGTCCCGGTCGCGATCGCGGGCCTCCTCGGCGTCACGATCGGCATGCTCGCCGGCTATCTCGGCGGCAAGGTCGATCGGGCCTTGAGCGCGCTCATCGAGCTGATGATGACCGTGCCCGAGCTCGTGCTCGCCATCGCCATCGTCTCCGTCGCGGGTGCGAGCCCGATGGGGCTCGTGGTCGCGATCGCGGCGAGCTCGACGCCGCGGCTCGCCCGGCTGATCCGTTCGCGCGTGAGGGAGCTGCGCGAGGAGGATTATGTCTCGGCGGCGATCGTGCTCGGCCTGCCCCTGCGGCGCATCCTGGTTTTCCATCTTTTGCCGAACGCGCTTTCGGTCATCATCATCCAGCTCAGCCTGCTCGCCGGCCAGGCCGTGCTGATCGGCTCGGCGCTCGGCTTCCTTGGGCTCGGCGTGCAACCGCCCGCGCCCGAATGGGGCTCCATGCTCGGCGCCAGCCGGCAATATATCGAGATCGCGCCCCATGTGGTCATCGCGCCGGGCATCGCGATCGCGGCCCTCGTCTTCGCCTTCAATACGCTGGGTGACGGCCTGCGCGACCGGTTCGACCCCAATTTGAAGAGCTGAGGAGAAGCATTTGAATTTCGGCATCGTCGACGCGCATGCGCACATCTTCCCACCGCTCGCCGGCGCCTGCGGCTTCGCGGATGCCAAGACCCATCTCCTGCACCAGCAGCGCGCCATGCATGTGCATGGCAACCAGCCCTATCGGCGCGCCGGCGACCATGCCCTGGTCGCCGGGCGGCCGCTTTGGAACCCGGACGACCCATCGCCCTCGGGGCGCAGCCTCGACGTCGATTTCCACGTCGGCCGTTGCGGGCGCTTCGAATGGCGTTGCGGCGACGAGGCGCAATATGTGCAGTTCCTGCCGCCCTATATGGCCGATCTATCCATGCCGGCCGAGGTGCTGATACGGCAAATGGACTATGCCGGCATCGAGATGGCCGTATTGCAGAACGACCATATCTACGGAAACCTTGCCGAGGACTTTGCCGCGGCCGCGAAGGCACATCCCGGCCGGCTGGCCGGCTTGGCCCAGATCGAGGAGGCTTTCGCCTTTCGCGACGAGGAGATCGCCCGTCTCGTCGATCAGGTGGAGCGCCTCGGAATGGCGGGGCTCTATTTCACGACGACCGGACTGTTCCGCGACGGCTATCGCCATCTGCCGGGCGACAGGGTCTATGATCCGCTCTGGCGCGAGGTCGCGCGCCTCGGCCTGCCGGTCTTCTGGGTGCATTCGGCGAAGTCTCCGATCGGCAGCTACGATGACGAGATGCGCCATCTCGCCACGATCGTCGAGCGTCATCCGAGCCTTCGCCATGTGCTGGTGCATGGCGTGCCGACGGCCCTCTATGCCGATGACCGGCATCGGCTCGAGCTGCCGGCGATCCTCGTGCGATTGCTGCGCGAGGCTCAGGTCTTCGCCGAGATCCTCTATCCGATCGCCTGGGGCGGGAGGCTCGAATATCCCTATCCGCTGGCGCTGTCGCATATCCGCTCGCTCATCGGCGAGTTCGGCTCCTCGCGCTTCCTCTGGGGGTCGGACATGCCGAATGTCGAGCGCTACTGCACTTATCGGCAGTCGCTGAGCTATCTTGCGGACCACGCCTCCTTTCTCGATGCGCAGGACAGGCGGCGGATCTTCCGCGACAACGCGCTGTCGTTGCTGCGACGTTCACCCGCCGCCACGGGGAGTTGAGGTCGCTCGAGGCGCAAATATCGCTGGCCGATCGGCCGCCGCTCCGATGAGCATCCGGGCTTGAGCGAGCTCGAGCTGTGGCGAAAGACGGCCCTACACTCCTGTCTTGCGCTTCCTCTGGGCGAGCGTGCGCAATCTCAGCGCGTTGAGCTTGATGAAGCCCGCGGCGTCGCGGTGATCATAGGCGACCGCGCCCTCCTCGAAGGTCACGAGCTCCTTGTCGTAGAGCGAGTAGGGGCTCTCGCGGCCGATCACGAAGGCCGATCCCTTATAGAGCTTGAGCCTGACGCTCCCGGTCACCGCTCCTTGGCTCTTGTCGATCAGCGCCTGCAGCATCTCGCGCTCGGGGGAGAACCAGAAGCCGTTATAGATCATCTCGGCGTATTTCGGCATGATCTCGTCCTTGAGATGGGCAGCGCCCCGGTCGAGCGTGATGCTCTCGATGCCGCGATGCGCCATCAGCAGGATGGTGCCGCCCGGCGTCTCGTACATGCCGCGCGATTTCATGCCGACGAAACGGTTCTCGACAAGGT
>JBIOEK010000442.1:0-3644 GCA_044445925.1 Hyphomicrobiales bacterium | reverse complement strand
GTCTCGAGGGCATCGATCCCGCGGCACTCGCGCAGCAGCTGAGCTTCCTGCACCACTACGCGCCGTGCCCGGATGGCTGGCAGGTGCGCGCCAAGGGCGAGCGTTATGTGCAGATGAACATGCTGCCGAAATCCAAGCTCGATGCACGGGCGGCGCTGCGCAGCCTGCCGCCCTTGATCAAGGGCTATCTGCGCCTCGGCGCGACCTTCGGCGAAGGCGCCGTCATCGACCACCAGTTCGGCACCACCGACGTCTTCGTGCTGCTGCGCACGAGTGCCATCTCCACGCGCTATCTTCACCATCTCGGATCGGGATCGGGCGAAGAGAGGAAGGCGGCGTGAGGAGCGCTCCTTCTCCCGTAAACGGGAGAAGAGAGCGCGATCGCCCCTATTGGCCTTCGCCCTCGGCGAGCAGCGCCCTTAAGCCCTCGCGATAGCTCGGATAGGCCAAGCTGAAATCGATGGCGCGCTTGATCAAGGCGTTGCGCACCCGCTTGTTCTCGCCATAGAAGCTCGCCGCCATCGGCGACAGCGCCGCTTCCTCGAAAGCGATTTCCGACGGCTTCTCGACGCCCAGAAGTTCGGCCGCATAGCTCACGACATCTTGGGGCGGGCAGGGTTCGTCGTCAGTCAGGTTGTAGATCGCGCTCTCGACGTCCCTGATGATCGAGGCTGAAAGCGCGGTCGCGATATCCTCGACATGGATGCGGTTGAACACCTGACCCGGCTTGACGATGCGCCGCGCGTTGCCGCTCCGCAAGGCGGCGAGAGTGTTGCGCCCCGGCCCGTAGATCCCCGGCAGGCGAAAGACGATGACGGGCTTGTCGGCCCGTTTTCCGAGCGCCGACCATTGGGCCTCGGCGGCAAGACGCGCCTTGGCGCGCAAGGACACAGGCGCGCATGGGGTCCTCTCGTCGACCCAGGCGCCGCCATGGTCGCCATAGACGCCGACCGTCGAGAGATAGCCGATCCAGCGCAATCGTTCGGCGTCGCCGACGATCGTTGCGGCGAGCCTCTCGGGCAGGAGGTCACCGGATCCGCCGGGCGGTATCGACACCAATAGTGCATCGACCTCCCGCAGGGTTGCTTTCAAGGCCGCGCAATCATCGCTCTTTGCGTCGAATACAAGCGCCTCGATGTCGTCCCCGCGGAGCCCTCGTGCTTTTTCGGCGGAGCGTGTGGTGCCCCCGACACGATATCCGTCGGCGAGCTTGCGCTTCGCCAGGACCGTCGCCGAATAGCCTAGGCCGAGGATGAAGAGGTTCATGCCGCCTCGGCCGCGTCCAATTCCATTCGGACCTGCTCGTCGGCCTCCTCGGCGCGCTGCCTCTTCGCCAGCGCCGCGAAGCGCTCGCGCGGCGATAATCGCGACGCCGCCCAGACCGCCATGCCGCGCACCAGCGGGGAGGGGTCGCGCAGCAAACGCTCGGCCTCGGCCAGCAGCCTTTCGTCGCCCGAATTGCCGATGGCGATGAGCACGTTGCGAATGAAGCGGTCGCGCCCGGTGCGCTTGACCGGCGTGCCTGCGAAGAGCTTTCGGAAGGCCGCATCGTCGAGCCGCGCCAATTCGCGTAAAGGTCGGTCGGTCAGCCCGCCGCGCTCGGCCATGCGCGCGTCATGGGCTGCCTTGGCGTATTTGTTCCAAGGGCAGACGGCGAGGCAGTCGTCGCAGCCGAAGACACGGTTGCCGATGGCCTCGCGGAACTCGCTCGGGATCGGGCCCTTATGCTCGATGGTGAGATAGGCGATGCAGCGGCGCGCATCGAGCCGATAGGGAGAAGGAAAGGCCTTGGTCGGGCAGATATCGAGGCATCTCCGGCAGGAGCCGCAATGATCGCCTCCCGGAATGTCGAGGGGAAGCTCGGCAGTGGTGAAGATGGCCCCGAGCAACATCCAGGAGCCCGCCTCGCGCGACAGCAGCACGGTGTGCTTGCCTTGCCAGCCGAGACCGGCCGCGGCTGCGAGCGGCTTCTCCATCACGGGCGCGGTATCGACGAAGACTTTCACTTGCGCGCCTACGAGCCTCACCAGCGTTTGCGCCAGCTCCTTCAGCCGCCCCTTGATCACATCGTGATAATCGCGGCGCCGCGCATAGGTGGCGATTGTGCCCATGTCGCGCTTGGCGAGCGAGGCCATGGGGTCGGATGCCGGCGGTGCGTCGAGGCCGAGCATGACGATGCTGCGGACCTCGCCCCAGAGCAGGAGCGGGGAAGCCCGCCGCTCTGGTGTGCGTTCCATCCAGCTCATGCTGCCATGCTGTCCGGCCTCTAGCCATGCCGCGAGCCTCTCGCCGAGCTCCGGGGAGGCTGAGGGCGAGGTCACGCCGAATGCCTGGAAGCCGAGCTCGCTTGCGCGCTCGGCGAGGCGCTTGCGCAGCGCCTCTCCCGTCTCTGCCCTGGCGGTTGAGAAATTCATGCGCTGCTCAATTTCGACGCTCGACGCGGAGCCTCGAGCTTTGAGCTGCGGCTTGCACGGATTTCTGGGCGCCAGCTCGCGTTCTTCAAAGAAGGAAGAGCGCTGGTGCTCGGAGATAATTGCCGGCGGCGGTCTTTCAGCGTCGACGCAGGGGCGCTCAAAAATCGAGATCGGCGTAATGCACCGGCGGCGTGACGCCTGGAATACGATCGGCGAGCAGCGGACGAAAGCTCGGCCGGGACTTCAATCGCGAATACCATGTGCGCGCCGTCTCATCCTCGTCCCAAGGCACGTCGCCGAGGAAATCCACGCTGGAGAGCTGCGCCGCCGCCGCGAGATCCGCATAGCTCATGCGCGGGCCGGCGAGCCAGTTCCGCTCGCCGAGCAGCCAGCCGATATATTTGAGATGATAGCGTACATTGGCGCGCGCCGCGCGAATCGCTGCCATGTCCGGCGCTCCGCCGCCTTCCTCTGCCGACATGAAGCGCTTGTAGACCTTTTCCATGACCAGGAAGGACGAGACCTCGGCCTCGAATTTCCCGAGGAACCAGTCGGTGAGGCGGCGCACCTCGACCCGGCTCGTCGGATCCTCGGGCAGGAGGCGCCGCTCGGCGAGCGCCAAGCCTCGCGTCTCGTCGAGATACTCGGCGATGACGGTCGCTCCGGGCACGCTGGCGACCGATTCTTCCGTCAGCACCGGCGTGGTTCCGGCGGGGTTGAGGATCAGGAATTCGCGCCGCCTTTCCCAGACACGCTCCTCCTTGAGCTCGGCCTCGAGGCCGATCTCGCCGAGGACGAGCCTGACGAATCGCGAATGCGGGCAGATGGGATGATGATGCAGCGTTGCCATTTGAGAATTTCAGGGGCGAGCCAGCCTTGCGGCGAGCGATCGGCAGGGGCCGGCACGAATGATGTCCCGTATAGGACGGGCATCGGCGAGCGGCAACCCAAGCCCGTCTCCAAGCCCGTCTCCAAGCCCGTTTCCTGACCAGTTTCCTGATCTGGTTCTTGATCTGGTTCTTGGCTCACCCGACCGGTGCCGGAGCGCGAAATTGCGGGGTCGATGCGGCCTCATTGGCGATGCTACGAATTATTCATGTTCGTGGGTCAAAAAAAACGCTTGACCCTGCGCGATTCGGGACCCATATGCGCCCTTCGAAGCGCGTCGCCATAGCTTGGATTCACGGGGCGCTTTGTAGACGACTTCGCTCCGGCTTGCCGGGTCTGCAT